>CALELC010000564.1 GCA_937904535.1 uncultured Planctomycetaceae bacterium | reverse complement strand
GAGTCTCGACAGTCGCCTGATGCGCACGCTCGACGAAGCACCGCTGCTGATCGTCACACCGAGTACTGTTTCACCGGCTGCCAGCGAGCCACTGGCCGCTGCCGGCGCCGAGGTGCGGGTGTGTAGCACCGCCGACCCGGTCGACATAATCGGCGAGCTTCTGGACGAGTTGGGACGACGACAGATGACGAATCTGCTGGTCGAGGGTGGTGGTGGCCTACTGGGCAGCTTCCTTGCGGCCGGTGAAATCGATGAGATTCACGCTTATATCGCCACCAAGGTCGTGGGCGGAGCGACAGCCCGAGGACCGGTTGAAGGACTCGGCTTCGTGCGGCTGATCGATTCGCCGCAGTTTGAACTGGCCAGCGTACAGCAGTTGGACGACGACGTGCAGATCATCGCTCGGCGCAGCTAGGAGCTAGGCCTGAAGTCAGGACCGGTTGAACAAACCCGAGATTGGGTGATGGCATACTTCGCTATGCCTGATTGAGGACAGGATGAACAGGAGTAATCGGAGCGGAAACTGGGAGCAGGCGGCTTAGCGGCCGTTCGCACTCTACCTGCAACCCAGCCTTCCGTAGCTCATGAGCCAATGGGTTTTGGTAGACGGATTCGAGGAATCCTGCCCCCAACACCCGGTGGACCTGCATCGCACAACTCATGATCCGCTCGGTCAGTTGTTCGTGTTGCATCGTAGGAGCGGGGGAGTTGAGATTGAATTTACAAGCTGAACAGGAGGGGGACGAGAGGAAGGACGAGAGCGGATTTACAATATGTGAAGATACTGGCCTCAATGATCAAGTAGGCGGACCTCAATCCTGTCGTTCTTGACCATCCTGTCAAAAAACGGGGCTGCTAGGGAAGGCGATTGCGTTGTTGTGCGCGATGCAATCTTTCGTGACCAATCGGTCATAACTGCGAAGATCCATCGGCAGCGCAAACGCTCGAGTGCCAGAAACAGAGTGGCTCACAGGCTCAGGTCACCCTGCCCTGCCCTAGATGATCGATCGGCGGAGCGATCGACCACTCTGTGTGCAAGCGTTTGCTGATGGCTAATCGACCGCGGAGCGAGCGGCTTCGGCGAGGTTGCCCGCCGGTCGCAGCTCGAACCGTTTACCGTCGATCTCCAGGGTGACGAAGCGGGCGTTGACTTCGACCACCGTGCCGGACAACCGGCCGATTTCGAACGTATCGCCCGGACGCAACTTAAGTGTGGTGCCCTGGGTGCGGACATTCATCCACGCTGTCCAGTCGCCACTGCCCTGCACCAACGCGGTCAGCACGGTCTGCGTCGAGTCATCAAAACCGGCTGGTTCGGTCCGCGGTGGAGGTGGCGGATCAACGACCGCGATTTGGAACTTCTGCTCGACCGTCTGCGAGGGATAGCCGTTGTCGCTCACGCGCACAACCAACTGATGCGTCCCTGTCGCATTGGGACGCCAGCGAATCGCACCGCTGAGCGGGTCGAGTTCGAGGCCTTGAGGCGGCTCGCCCACGAGCGAAAACCGCAGCCGCCCCTTCTCCGGATCTTCGGCTTGCAGACTCAAACTCGCGGCTTCGCCCGCGGTCACGGTCAAGCTGGAAGGGCTAGTAAATCGCGGCGGTTGGTTGGGCGGTGAGAAGAAGTTGCGATTGAGAATCGGCTCTTCATAGGCGGCATAGGTGTCGACCAGCGGTGACGGTGTTTCGGGCGAGGGAAGCTCAGGTTGAGCGGCGGTCAGACCGACAACCTCGACCTGCATATCGATCGCAAAGCCACCCCGTGGATCCGGCGCAACCGAAAGGTTCGAAATCCGGTGGAGATAGTCTTTGCTGTAGAACAGGTGCAACAATTCCAACCAACCGTGCTGATCGGTCGTGCCCTTCAGCTTAACGCTGTACACACGATAGAGTTCGTTCTTGCGATCGGGCTCCTGGGCGACGACCCGCGTCGGGGAAGTCGTGATGGCGGCACCACGCAGATCCACCAGCGTGATGATTTCCGAAAGCCACCGCTTGTAATCGGCTTGCGCTCGTTCGGGATCACTGGGCAGCGACCGAACCAGGTATTCGCCGAACATGCGGTCCGCATAGGCGCCTTGGAGCAGCTTCTCACGGGCGTCGAAGATTTGCTGATCGAGCGCCGCGGCTCGTGTCTGCCGGCTTTCGACCGCGCTGCGATACTGCATCCATAGGTACTGACATCCGGCCAGGAACAAGATCCCGCCGACGCCATACGTCAATACTTTTTCTCGGGAGGTCATTGTGCTGGTCGATCCTCTGTCGCGTCGTCAGCTTCGAGCAACGACTCTTCGGGGGTGTCTTGTGGGGCTTCTGCAGGCTCGTCAGCCGCGGCGGGTTCAGTCGCCGCTGGTTCGCTGGCAGGCGCCTGAATGGGTTGTTCGTCAACGGGTGTGTCGGTATCGTCGCCCGCCGGTTCCGCTGAATCGCTTGCCTCGGATTCGGCGGCTTCGCTTTCTTCGGGAGCTTCGCTTTCGTCGGCGGCCTCTGCGAACGCTTCATACCGCTGGCGGCGGATCGGCTCGCTGGAAATCGACACCGTCTGCGTGAATCCCCAGCGGTAGGCTTCCTTTTCGCCCAGATCGTTCGCTCCCGATCCGCTGACGCTGTGCTCATCGTCGCGCAGTGCCGATTCCATTCCATCAACCACAATCGGGGAGGTTGCGGCGCCGCTGATGACGAGTTGCCCGCCGCCTCCGCGCTGTGCCGCGGTTCCGTTCACGCGTTTCACGATCACCTGATCGGCCGGCGGCATTTTGCTCGCCAGACGGCGGAATTGATCGAGCCAGATGACGTTGGCGTCGAGGAAGTCATCGAGTTGTTCGGTCCGTGCCAGGCTCGCTTCGGCCGAAGTTACCTGCGGACGCAGTGCATTTAGTTCGGCTTGACGAGCGGCAATTTCGGCGGTGCCTGCCTTCAGCGACCACCAGGCACCGGTCCCCAGCAGCAGCGCCACCACCGCGGCGGCGACCGCCGCAGCGATCCACACTCGGTTGTCTTCCTGGACCTCGACCGTTTTGCGAGGGTTGAGAAAATCGACCAGCACCGCGCTGTGGTGATCGGACGATTCAGCGGCGGCATCAGCCACCAATACACCGATCAGCGGAGCCAGACGGCCGGTGTGTTCTCCGGCTGCGTAGCCTGAGCGGCGAGCATCGACCTCGACGAGTTTCAGCGGATCAAGCGTCTCGACTTCGCACTTGAGCAATTCTCGCAGCTGCTCGGTTTCCAGCTCATGGGTCTTCGCTTGTCCCCAGATCACGACCCGCTGCACGCCGGTGGCAGCGTCGGTACCGCAGGCCATCAAGCTGCGGCGAATTTCGCCGGCGATCTGTGAGGTGCGGCCCTTCGTCTGCTCGGGCATTCGCACCGAACGGACGAAGATCAGCTGGCCGCGGCGAAACACCACGATTTCCGCATCGTCGGCCAGCAGGTCGACGAGCACATAGTCGCCATCGGTCTGTCGATCGAGGCGATTTTTAAGACTGAACAACGCAGCCGCGGCGACCGGGCGCAAGACCACGCGTTTGAGTTCCAGCGACACCGCTTCGGCGATCTGCTCGATCTGCTTCATCGTTGCCGGCGCCACGCCAGCAGCGATTACTGACGTCGAGCTTTCGGACGTCTCGATGGGCAGGAAGTCGACGGCGACGTTGTCACCAGCGGTGCTGAAGCTCTGCAGCGCCTGAAAACGGACCATGCCCGGCAGCTCGTTCTCGGGCACCGGTGGCAGCGTCAACTGACGCAGTTCCGCTTTGCCTCGGCCGATCGCGACGAGCAGTTTGTACTTGTTCTTGTTGATGCTCAGCTTGCCGAGCAACTCGGTCAAGGCAGCCGAGACGACGGTCGGATCGTCGCCGCCTTCCAGCGGCATGGTGGCGGTATCGGTGACCGTCAATCCGCCCGAGCTGGATCGGCCGGTAACCGCCCGCAGCTCGTGCGAATCCCAGTCGATCGCAATCAGGTTAGCCATGTTCTCGTTTCAGTTTCCAGCAGGATTAAAGTGGCGGATGCCGAGCACCGAGAGATCGAACCCGCGGCCCAGGTGTGACAAGTCACGATACTGAACCACCTTGGGGTTAACGCTCGTGGCATCGATCACCACCTCCAACCGTGTGAAGGAGGAGTTGGTTTCGTGATAGCCAATCACTTGGGCGCGATAGACATCGCCGCCAGCGGTGACCAGCGGCATCAGCGTCCGCATGGTCTCCAGTGTGATTAAGCCCTCGGCCAGTGGCCAGGTTTCGTAGAGCCGATTTTCAGATTCGGCGGTTTGGCTGCGAGCGTCGATGATCGCGGCCGCTGATTCGGCATCGAGTCCCGGAATCCCGTAGATCAGTTCCACGGGGCACTCGTTGATGTTGATCCGGCCCGGCATCTTGTCATAGCTTTGCGTCGTCAGCGATTCCATCAACAGGGGCAGGTAGGCGGCCATCTCAATCGGATCGGAAGTGAACGGCGAGCGGTAACTCTGGCCACCATCGCCAAGCGTCACCGTGGCATCGATCAAATCGAGGATCTGCGAGAACTTCGTGCCACCGCCGCCGGTCAGATCGACGTCCTCAAACGCATCCGCCGTCCAAATCGGCGCATTGCTCGGAGCTGAGGTTGGGCTCCCGCCTCCACCGCCGGGCCCACCGCCGCTCTGACCGCCGCCACCTTGCTCACCACCGCTTTGCCCACCGCCACCGCTCTGGCCTCCGCCGCCTGGACTTCCGCCTGGTTCACCGCCGCCGCTTTGGCCGCCGGATTCACCGCCGGCACCTGCCGCGGCCCCGCCGGCCGACTGGCCACCGATCCGGTAGGCGAGGATGAAGGTGACGAAGTCTTCGTTGTCGATCGCGCTGGTCAGCTCGTCGTACAGCAACTCGAGATCGTCTTGATTGATGTTGATTCGGGGCGTGCCGTCGCGTCGCCGGTTCGCCTCTTGGCCGTGCACGGTAAGGAAGGCTGACCAGCCGAGCGAGGACATGGAGCCGACATCAACCAGCGACGCCTGCTGTTCGGCTGCGTCGATCACACCATTGCGATTGGCATCGGCGCCAAACAGCAACTGGGGAGTGACCCCGCGAACCAGCAACAGTTCTTCGACGCTATCGATCGGTCCGTTCTTGGGGGCATAAGGCGTCGGCAGCGTCGAGTAGTACTCGAGTTCAGCGCCAAACGGCCGCGGTTCTTCATCGGCATCGAGCCAGTCGAGGATCGCATCGGCGATGTCGATGCTCATGCCTGGGAGTGTCATCAACAAGGATTGCGCTGGGCTTAGTTCGCCACTGGCCGCCGCATCCAAGTCGCCTGCTGACGCCAGCAGCCCACTCGCCTCCTCGCCGCCCAGCGCGCTGGCAGCGGCCACGGCTGGCTGCAGCAATTCCGTGCTTTCGTCCAGCGTGATCAGGGCGTTGATATTGAGTCGGGCCGATTCATTTTGCAGTCCGAACCGTACACCCGCGAGCCTGCCGGTTTCATCCATTCCTGGAGCGAGGATCGAAAAGTTCACCGCGCGCCCATCATCAGCCGGGGCAACGACCGTGATTCCTTGAAACAGCATCGGGTTGTTCTGCACACCGCCGGAGGCATCGCGGGTAGCAGCAGGCTGAGCCAGCACCCGTCGCGCCAGATCGATGCCTGATTCGGCTGCTGCTCGCGTCTGAACGCGATCGCTCGCCAGATGCGTGGCTTCGTCATAGGCCAGCATCGTTTCGGTGAAGGAATAAGCGGCCAGCGTTGCCACGGCGACGACGACCAGCACCACAACCAAGAAAAAGCCACCGCGGCGGCGGATCTCTGGACCGGAGGTTCTCATAGCAACGGCTCCGTCGACAGCATGTTCAAAGGCGCCGCGCGACCTGCTGGCAACGCGATGATTTGCGTGAACACCCGCGCTGCGGGAGCTTGTTCGGTGGAGTCCGATGCTTCTTCGCTGGCGGGTGAGGCACTCAAGGTGAGTTTGATTTCGATCGCGACCGGTAACGCCTGGCGGTCGTCGCTGTTCCAAAAGGTCTGCCACTGAACGCCATCAAAGTAGGAGAACTCGATAGCAGCAATTTCAGTCGCCAGCAGCTCCCCGGTTGCCAAGAGGCCGCTGATTCCGCCTGATTCCAATGCCCATTTGTTGGCTGCCCGATCGAGTTCTCGTCGCACCAGGCCACCGGGGGCGGCACTGTCGGCTGCGAGAGCTTCGGCCGGCAAATAGTCTTGTAACGGATCACTGACGCCGCCGACGGCACCGACCGCTTGGATGTAGTAAGCCACGGTTTTCAGATCGCTCGGCACATCGGCCACTTCAGCCGGCGACTCGCCCAGCGTCTGCTGCCACTGTTCGAGCCGCGGCAAACGGCTGATGTCGAACTGAATTTCAGTCTGGTTGCCGATCATCCCAGGCCGGCGGAGCGTCAACATCGAGGTCTGCAGATCGAGCGTTTCGGTCTCCAGAGCTGGCTCTTCCAGCAACGACTCGCCGCTATCGAGCCCGAGCACTTCGCTGGCCGCCGGGTCGAGCGACTGAGCGGCTTCACCACCAGCGGCCGACGACAGAAACGATTTCAGCGTCGACGCATCAAATGGTTCGCTGTAGACCGCCGCCCGCAGGTCGTCGGCCATCATCTGTAGCAGTGACCCCGCCAATTGAATGCGGCGGACGTCCATATCGCGGACGTTCATATTGCGAGAGTAAAACTGCAGCGTTGCCCCGACCAGTGACATCAGCACCACGGCCATCGACAGCGTCAGCACAACTTCGAGCAGCGTAAACCCACGCGATTTCACAGTGGTGCTCCTTCGGTGCCAGTCGTGGAGCTGCTCGCCGCCGCGGCGGCATCCGCTTCGGCTTTCGCCGCTTGGGCTTCGGCTTCGGCTTGTTCCAGGCCGAGTGCCGGGTCGATGATCCAGCGGACGAGGCTGTAGCTGGCCAGCGGTGGCCCACCATCGGCGTCTTCGGCTTGGACCGACACCCGAATCGCGAGCAGACCTTCCATCGGTGCGGGCGCGATCTCGACCGCATAGTTGAAGACGGTGTCTGAGGCCGAATCGGGCGACGTGAGCGGCGTGCTGGGGACTGCGGTGGGCTGCACGTTCGAGACCAGCAGTTCCGCTAGTTTGGACTGGCACAGCAGTCGCGCCATCGCCAGTTCCTGCGCGCTGCGGCCTGAGGTGCCGCCGGTGATCACGATCTGCGACAACACCCCGAGCGAACCGCCCAGGATTGCCAGGGCGAGCAGGATTTCTAGCAGTGAAAAGCCGCGTCGAGCAGTCAATTGGTGACCTCGTTGGGATCGGCAGCCAGCACATCGGTGACGGTCACTTCGCCGGTCAGTCCACGCAGCACGATGACGATTCGCCCTGCCCCGGCGGAGTTCACCGTGACCGCCGCCGTGCTGGTACTGCCATCAGGATAGAACAAGATCGGCTGGCTCCAGCCATCGGTGGCTTCACCTTGAGTCTGCGATTCGATCAGGAAGCTGCGCGGAGAGGACTGCACGCGCACGTCGGAGACCACCATCGTCTCGGGCAGTTCGACGGTGCGGGTTTCCTGCTCGACGTCGACCGCCTGCATGGTTCCGCCGATCACGTTGCCGCCGGTTAGCAGCGCGGCGGAGCTGCCGGTTTGATCGACCGCTTCGGTCATGTCGTTCATATCGACCCAGGGTCGAATGCGGACGCTGTTGGTTCCGGTCTGGAGCTGCAGCAGATAAGTCCGTCCGCTGCGCATCGCTGCCAAGCGTGCTTGCATCATCTCAACACGCAACTGATCGCCGGCACGAGCAACGCGGCGATCGGCCAGCAGCGAGCTGAAAGAGGGGACGACCATCGCGGCGAGCGTGACCAGAATCGCTAACGCCAACAACAGCTCGACAATCGTGAATCCGCGACGGGCTGCTCCGAGGGATACACCGCGAGCATCAAGGTTACGCATCAGCCACCTAGGATTACGACGAGACGGTGATGTCATCGTCGGTGTTCATCTGGCCGTCCAAGCCGCCACTGCGCAACTCGTAGCTGTTTCCCTTGCGCTCGTACTTGATCGGATTGCCCCAGGCATCGTCGGGAATGCTGTTGATGATCGGTCCCGTCCACTTGGCCTTCTTCGAGGAATCGCTCGGACCGTCCTTCAACTCATCGAGCGACTGAGGCAGCGTGTTCATCTGAATGCGGTACATCTGCACCGACTGCTTCAGCGAGTTGAGCTGCGTGATCGTCGAGTTGACGTTGGCGTTGTCCTGAGCGCCACCGAAGTTGACCATCACAATCCCGCCGAGCACGACCAAAATCGCGAGCACGAGCAACAGTTCCAACAGCGTAAAGCCGGCTCGATCAGCGGCACGGCGGGCTGGACGTCTATGGGGAGAAGCCAAAGTGAGCCGTGAGCTAGCAGAGCAATAGCGGTTCATGTTTCAAACTATCAGGGGTAGGAGAGGAAGGTGGGCAAGGCGGACGCAGGCGCCGCTGGGCCTACTATTGTAACCTCGAACGGCTGGAGGGGTTCCGCCGGTAGAGCGTGAAATCGCTGAAACAGCAGCGAATCGCTTAGATTTACAGGTCGATGCTCGCAGTGCCAAGCGGCCCGACCGGGGCGGTTACCTCAAGCAGCCCCCTGATCGCATCGACCAGCACTCGTTCGACTTGGGGGGCAACGTTCGATGCCGCAGGGCTCGTCTCATACCCGCCCTGCTCGTATGCGATCGCCGTCCCGATGTATCCCGGACCGTAATCGCCGTAGGCCGCCAGCGCCACGAACAAGTCCGGCCGCATCGCAGCGGCGCTCAGTTGGTACTCCACGAACAGTTCACCGGGTAAGTGGAGGACGCGAACCGTGCCGAGGCTCAAGCACGACACGTCGATCGCATCCCTCAACGCCGCACGCCGGAGCCAGGCGAGCTGCGTTGCCGCCTGCAGGTATTCCGCCGGGGTGGCGTGCGGTTGCTGCAATTGCGAGACAAGCTGGGCATCATCGAGGTGCCCGGCCACCGGCAATTGGACCGGTACGGATCTCCAGCCGATATCCTGCACCGTGATCGGGTGCCGCTGAGTCGCTTCGTACGCTTGTTGCATCGCAGCGGCCACTTTATCGGCCAGCACTGGGCGATTTTCCGGCGACCCATCATTCCATTTGCCGGCGCCGATATTCCCGCCGGCACCGTTGAAATGCACATGCGGGATGCCGGTCGCCTGTTGGCGGGCATTGCGCGCGTAACCGGGGAAGTCGGGATTGGCCTTGCCGGTGCGGTAATAGCTTTGCGGATGCGTCGCGTAATACGTCAGCACCACCAGCGGCTGGTCGTCCATCCACAGACTGATCGCTCGCAAGAGTGGATCGATCGTGCCCGTCGGTTGAGCTCGCAGTTCAGGATCCCGGCAAGCAGTAAACCGCGTGGCGACAACTTTGCCATCCTCACCCAGTAACCGACGATTGGACGCAACCTCCTGGACCTCAGCCAGGCCCACACCGACCGCATTGAACGGCTGGGCCTCGTCGATGGCGCGGCGGACGGCCACAGCCGCGTGGTCAAACACGGTGCGGGCCCAAGGGACATCGAAAAACGTGTCGTTGATCCCATGATGTGCCAGCAGGCTGGCCGCGGAAAAATCACACCGCGGCGCATCGTGCTGATGCAGCGCATGCACGGCCACTCGTTCAGGCTGCGATTTAGCAGCTGCTGCAAGCTGTCGTTTGAGCGCTTGATGAGCTCCGTTGGAAATCCCGATCCAGTCCACAGCGCACATCACGATCGGGTCGCCGGCGCCGACAATCACGATCCCGCGCAGCGACAGCGGGTCGAGCACTTCGATGCACGGGTCATACGCCATCGGCGAACCGACCGGCGGTGAAGCATCAACCTCAAAAAAGCCGACTTTAAGCTGCTCTGCCGCGAGCGATGCCCTCATCGGCAGCGCTAGCAGGCAGAGGATGACGACCGACCGAGGATGTCGAAGGTGAACCATCGGTAATCTATTCCGTGGGAGCAGGCCTGAGGCTGACGAGATAGCTAATCAGGTCGCGCATTTGCGTGACATCGATTTCTTTGGACAAATCTTCGGGCATCAAGGACTTCTTCGACGTCTGCAACTCTTCGATGTCGATTCGTGGCAGTGCATGGGCGACCCCTTGGCTATCGACAATCGTGATGCTGCTGTCCGCCTCCGCAGTCACCACACCTGCGAAAATCTGTCCGGAATGCGTGATCGCCTGCACGGTGGCATACCGCGCGTCGACTTCCCGGTTGGGATCGAGAATCGACTGCAGGATCTGCTCCTTGGGCTGTTCAGCGACCGTGATCAGATTTGGCCCTACCCGCGTGCGACCGGCTTCCGGTTGGTGGCAACTAGAGCAGACACGGTTGAAGACCGCTTTGCCTGCTTCCAAATCACCCGTTTGGTGCAGTGCTTGATTATAAGATTCATAGAGCTCACCCGTGGCGCGAGGTGGCGATTTTACGAAGTGTTTTTCTGCCGCCTGCTTGACCACCGGGTTACGCGATTCGCGGAGCATGTTTTGAACGTCGGCCGGCAGCGAATCTCCGCCAAGTGAACCCGCATCCAGGGCCTTCGCAATTGCTAATTGTCCCTCCAGTCGTGATGCCAAGGTCGTCAGCGCGATCTGCCGGGTTCCTGGCGTCAGTCCCGGCAGCCGCGCGATCACCAGGTCAATCGTTGCAGGGTCGTTGCCGACGAGCGTTGCCAAGGCTGCGGCTTGCACGCTGGGCGATTGCGCTGGGGCGAGCAAGCTTTCGAGGAGTTGCTCCGCCGCTTGACCGCCCGCCCAGCCGATCAGTTGCAGCGCTGCGCGGGAGGTTGCGATTGTTGCATCGCGCTCGTCAGCGCGCGTCTGCAGTTCAGGTGCAATCTGCTCCCGCGACCATGCGGCCAACGACTCCGCGGCGCCCGTGGGCTGGATGCCCCCTAACTGCGAAACAACCGCTTGGAATAGCAGTTCACGGTCGTCCGCGGCGACCGCACCGGTTTGCAAGATCTCCACCAACCGGGCAATCGTGGCCGGCTGGTCGCTGGCCAACAACTGACAACTGACCGATTGATACCACGCGACCTGGTTGGCTTGAGGCTGCTGTTTCAGCACGACCCGAATGAGCTGGAAGAACGGTTGCGCTGCGTCGCCGAGCGAACCTTCGACCGCCCAGCGGATCCAGGGATCGGCGGGATCCTTTAAGGCGACCGCCGCCAACCTTGCCGCCCGTTGCTCGGCATCGGGCACCAGTGCAATCGCGGCGTAAGCGAACGCAAACCGCACGGTGATTTCATCATCTGCCGCCAGATGCTCGATCTGCTCGGCTGTTAATTCCACACCCTGAGTTGCCGCCAACTCAACGCCGCGGCGACGTACTGCTGGGTGCTCGTCCGCGAGCGCCGTGGTGATTACCGCGGGCTGGAGACCGTTTGGCAGCAGTTCTAAAATCGCGAACGCCTCGAGCCGCGTCTGTGGGCGCTGAGCGGCGCGTGCCAACGTTCGCAGAGCGGGCACGACTTGCGCATCTTGCCGTTCAACCAGTAGCCTCGCGGCAGTGCGCCGCTGCCATTCGTTGGGATGTTCGAGAAACTTAAGCAGGGCCGCTGAATCCAGCACGTCGAGCCGCTCGACCTGGCGGCGCAAGGGGGCTTTGTCGGCGACGACTCGCCAAATCCGACCGCGATCATTGCCGCTGTTGAGATCGACCTGTGACTTGATCACCGGCGGCAAGCTCGCCGGA
Organism: uncultured Planctomycetaceae bacterium; assembly: GCA_937904535.1. GTDB lineage: Bacteria > Planctomycetota > Planctomycetia > Pirellulales > Pirellulaceae > UBA6163. Next base: position 970 of record CALELC010000564.1, on the reverse strand, counting down.
TGCTCGATCACCTCGCGATACATGTCCGCTACGTACAACGCTCCGTCAGGGCCGTCACCGAGTTGCACCGGGCGAAACCAGGTGTCGGATGAACGCAAGAACTCGGTCTGCTGATCGATCCGCCGACCGATCTTCCACAACCCGTCATCATCGATACGTTTGCGATGGACCAGGTTACCGCCGACATCGCACACCAGCGCGAGCATCTCCGGCTGATCGGGCCACTGATCGCCGCAGTAAATGTGGACACCGGTGGCTCCGGTGAAATATCCAGCCGCTCGGCCACCGCCTTCCACGATGCCGGGCACCTGGCCACTGACCCGCAAATGGGTTCGCAATAGCCGCCACGGTTCCACCGGCGAACTGCGGTACACATCGGCCGCCGGACCGTCTGCAGCGATGCTGCGGCGCAGCGGTGGGACGTTGGCAAAACGCTGGGCGCGACCAGTGATCGTGGGCAACATCAGCACTTGCTGCAGGTGATCGCTGTTGCTCGTGGCGTACTTATTGCCCCAGGAATCGAAGTCCATGCCGTGTTGGCCGCCGCCGGCGACAGCGCGGAACGAGCGGTCACGAGGATCGATCGAAAAGTCCTGGCGTCCCAGTCGCAGTGGATGGTCGAGCGTGATTCCGCTGATGTCGCCGCCGTTGCTGCTGCTGGCACCGTGCAACCGCAGGTCCGGCCCCCAGCGCAGACTGTTCATGATCCCTTGAACATTGGAGCGGCTAAAACCGCTGAACCATTTTTCTGCCGGCCCCACCACGGCGCGGCCCTGAGCATCATCGGTCACCGCGAAGTACAAAATGTCCGGCGCCACGCCGACGACGATCCCGCCGCCCCAGCACTGGACCGCGGTCGGCCACGACAGCCCATCGACGAGCGTCTCAGCGTGATCCATCTGCCCGTTACCGTCGCGGTCGGTCAGCCGCCGGACGCGTCCGGTCATCGAGTCAGCCCGCTCGCTGTAGC
>CALELC010000563.1 GCA_937904535.1 uncultured Planctomycetaceae bacterium | reverse complement strand
CGGTGGACCGCTTCCTGCGGCTTGAGCCTGACGCAATCCTGCGAGATGGTTCATGCCCAGCCCGAGGATTCCGATCGCGCCAATCTGCAGCGATTGTCGCCGTGTGACGTCGGCATGTAGCCACCGCTGGCCGCCGTCGCAGCGACCACCCGCAGCGTTGCGACTCGTCATGCTTAACCCTCTCGGCCAGAGTACAACGGAGCGATCACTTGACCATTGAGCAGATAGTGCGGTCGTTGCAGCGGATCGATGATCGCCACATCCGAGTCGACGTCTAAGGCATTGAAGACGGTCGAACAGATGTCGGCTGGCGACCAAGAGCGAGTGATCGGGTAAGCCGCTTGCTCGTCGGTCTGACCGATAACCTGACCGCCTTGTACTCCGGCCCCAGCGAACAGGCCGGAATAAGCATGCGCCCAGTGATCGCGGCCAGGAATCGTTTGGCCGGGCAGCGTCGAAATCTTCGGCGTACGACCGAACTCACCCATCACGATGACCAGGGTCTGGTCGAGCAGGCCGCTGGCCGACAAGTCATCCATCAGTGCCGCTAACCCTTGGTCCAACTGTGGCAGCAGGGTGTTTTTGAGCCGTCCCCAGTTGTCGACATGCGTGTCCCAGGTTTGCACGATGCCCATCGTCGCCTGCACGATCGGCACGCCGACCTCTACCAGACGCCGTGCCAACAATAAGGACTGGCCAAATTTATTGCGGCCGTAACGCTGGCGAACTTCTTCGGGTTCACGTCCGATTTCAAATGCCTCCACGACGCGACCGGAGGTCAGCAGGCGATAGGCGATCTCTTGTTGATCGCGGAACGCGTCGGCTTCACCGGCCAGCGTCGCACCTTGATTGAGTCGATCGAGCAGCTCTCGCCGCGACGCCAACCGCGCCGGCGTGATCCCGTCCCGCATGCTCAGCGCCTGCATGCGGAAGTCGTCCGCGTTCGGATCGCCTTGAATCTGCCATGGATCGTGTTTGGCTCCGAGAAAGCCGGCGTGCTGCCCAGGCCAGGTCAACGGTCCTTCGATGTAGTAGTTCGGCAGCGAGACGCCTGAGGGAATCCCATCATTGCGGGGCCGCACGAAATCGAGCGCCGAGGCAAAGTTGGGAAAGTCGCTTCGCGATTCGACACGGTCCAAATCCGAGCCTCCGCGGGGCAGCGGCGTCGGGCGACCGGTGAGCGCAACGTGTGTCGCCAACAAGTGGTTGTGTTCGCGATGCGCCAGCGTTCGCATGATCGCCCAGCGGTCACTCTGCTGCGCCAACAACGGCAGGTGCTCGCACACTGCCACGCCGGGAATCTTCGTGCTGATCGTGGAAAACTCGCCCCGCACCTCCGCGGGTGCCTGAGGCTTAGGATCCCACATGTCGAGTTGGCTCGGACCACCGCTGAGCAGCACCAACAATACGGATTTGGCTTGCCCGCGGCCTGGCAGCGCATCCTGCTTGGCGGCTGCCACCCGGCTGCTGCCAACAAAACAGCCAGCAACGCCTCCTCCACCGACGCGCAAAAATCCACGCCGATCCATTGCATACAGCGGCTTCATCACACATTTCCTATCGCAGGACATCGGAACCGAAGGCTCTTGGCGTAGCTGCCATGCTTCAGCAACTCGCGGGGAGCCGTCAACGATCCGGGGCCGCGGTGACGCAGTTATTGAGGTGGGAAGGCATTTTCAGGTGGGCAAGGAGCAAACGACTGGCGGCCGAAGATCGTGCTCGCACGCCCAGGCTAACGCAAACTCCCTCACCGGTCAACTTTTTTGCATTCCACCCCGATCGCGCTGCTCCGCTGCCCCGCCCGCGACGCTGATTGATCAAAAGTCGCCCACCAGCTATGCTCAGCGGCCGGAAAACCCCCTCTACTTAGCGCAATCTGCCATCTCCATCCTCGCCTGCCTGAGGCCTCTGCTGTGAGAGTTCGTGTCATACCGCCGCTCGGCGTGTTTTTAGGATTATTGATTGGCACCCTGGCAGCATCCGCCGCCGAGGTGACTCCGCAGTGGATTTGGCTCGGCGGCAATGAGAGCTCGCCGCAGATCGCACTGCGAAAAACGTTTCCTGTAACAGGCCCAATCAAAGAAGCTCGCGTCGCAGCAACCTGTGACAACGGCTTCACGCTGTTCCTCAATGGCAAACGGGTGTTGGCCGGAACCAATTGGGAACAACTCGAGTCAGCCGACGTGACGGCACAGCTGCAACGCGGCGAGAACCTGTTGGCGGTCGAAGCCATGGACGAAGGCGGCGCTGCCGGATTCGTGCTGCGGCTGGACATCACCGATAACGCGGGCAAGAAATCGAGCATCGTTTCGGACGGAACTTGGAAAGCGATCAACCGCCAGGGCCGCAATCGTCTGCCCAACGCTTGGCGGACGCTGGCGTTCAACGACCGCGCTTGGAGACCCGCGCGCGTCGTCGGCCCGGTCGGCGGCGACGGCTTGCCCTGGAACCGGCAAATCGACAATGCCGGCATCGCGGTCGCCGCCGGGCAGCCACCGGCACCGGTCGAAGCTCCTGCCCGTCCCGCCGAGAACGTCACCGCACCAGCCGGATTCCGCATTGAGAAATTGCTCGACGTCCCGAGCCACATGGGCTCGTGGGTCAGCTTAACCGCCGACGATCGAGGCCGTCTGATCGCCAGTGACCAAGGGGGAGCTGGTCTGTTCCTGATCGAACCGGCTCCCGTCGGTGACGCCCAAGCGGTAACCCACGTGACCAAGTTGCCGGTGCAACTGAGCAGCGCCCAAGGTTTGCTGTGGGCCCACGACTCGCTCTATGTCGTTGTCAACGGATCACAGTCCGGACTGCACCGGGCGAAAGACACCGATGGCGACGGGCTGGTTGATTCAGCAGAGTTCCTGATGCCCATTCAAGGCGGCGGCGAACACGGTCCGCACGCCGTGATTCTCGCTCCCGATGGCGAATCGCTGTTGGTCGATGCGGGTAACCATACGAAACTCCCCGAAGCGGTCTCTGGCAGCCGTATCCCTACGAACTGGGGCGAAGATCATCTGCTGCCTCGGCGCTGGGACGCCAATGGCCATGCCGCCGGGATTCTCGCTCCGGGCGGCTGGATCTGCAAAGTTGATCCCAGTGGCAAGAACTGGGAAGTCATCAGCATGGGCTATCGCAACCAGTACGACATCGCCCTGAACGCCGAAGGCGAACTGTTTGCTTACGACGCCGACATGGAGTGGGACCTCGGTTCGCCTTGGTACCGGCCCACACGCATCGCCCATGCGACCAGCGGCAGCGAGTTCGGCTGGCGCAGCGGCACCGGCAAGTGGCCGACCTACTATGAAGATTCGTTGCCGCCGGTCGCCGACATCGGCCCCGGTTCCCCAGTCGGCGTTACCTTCGGCTACGGAGCGAAGTTCCCTAGCAAGTATCAAAAGGCCTTGTTCGTACTCGACTGGACCTTCAGCACGATCTATGCGATCCACCTGACTCCCGACGGCGCCAGCTACCGCGGCGAAGTGGAAGACTTCGTATCTGGCCAGCCACTGCAAGTCACCGACACGGTGATTGGTCACGACGGCGCGATGTACTTCACCGCTGGTGGCCGTGGCACCAAATCGTCGCTGTACCGCATCGTCTACGATGGCCCCGAGGCCACCGATCCGGTGGACGCACGCGATGCCCAGAACGCCGACCTGCGTGCTCTTCGCCGACAACTCGAGACCTTTCACCGTCCAGGCTCCGCCGATCTGGACCTGATCTGGTCGAACCTCGGTCACGAAGATCGTTTCATTCGCTACGCCGCGCGGATTGCCCTGGAACACCAGCCCGTCGACACCTGGCACGGTCGGGCTACCGCAGAGACCGATTCGCGAACCGCGCTCACGGCTCTGATGGCACTGGCTCGTCAAGGTACAGCGGAGCATCGCGACGCGGTGCTGGCCGCACTGGATCGCATCAACTTCAAGTCGCTTGACGAATCGCAGCGGCTGACGTGGCTGCGAGATTATCAATTGGCGATGATTCGCCTCGGCCAGCCGAGCGAAGAACAGCGCACGCAGTTGCTCGCGAAGCTCGATCCGCTGTTCCCCTCGGCCGACGCGGCCTTCGATGCGGAACTGGTGCAACTGCTCGTCTACCTCGGCTCACCCACCGTGGTTGCCAAGGGCGTCGAGATCATTGAACGGCTGGCTGGCGAAGCGGAACCGGTGCCGCCATGGGGCGAAATCGCCAAGCGGCACTCCGGCTACGGCGGAACCGTCCGCGCGATGATGGACAACATGCCGCCCACACGCTCGATCCACTACGCATTCGTGTTGCGGAATGCTGAGCAAGGCTGGACGAACGATCTGCGGCGCCGCTACCTGAGCTTCTTTAGCCAAGCTGCAATGCATCCTGGCGGAGCCAGCTACCCTGGCTTCATTCAGCAGATGCGCGACGACGCTCTCGCCAAGATTCCGGCCGCCGAGTTGCCGCTGTATGACGACATCCTCAGCGCCCCGCTGGGCGGGAAACCTTACGAGGCCACTCCGCCTCAGGGCCCTGGCCGTCAGTGGACCACCGCCGAGGCGGTCCAAGTCCTGGGCACCCAGATCCGCGGAGCGAACTTCGAAACCGGCCGCAATCTGTTCCACGCTACCAGCTGTGCGAAGTGCCACCGCTTCGCGGGCGAGGGTGGCGCCATCGGACCAGATCTGTCGACTGCCGGACGCAAGTTCTCCGTGACCGATTTGATGGAAGCCATCATTGAACCGAGCAAAGCGATCTCGGACCAATATGGTTCGCATCAAATCTTGACTGTCGATGGTACGACCTTGGTCGGCCGGGTTGTCGAAATCGGTGAAGATCTGCATGTCTACACCGCCGATGTCAATCAGCCACCGCAGGTCATTCATCGCGACGATGTCGAACAGATGGCGGTTTCGTCCGTATCCCAGATGCCCACCGGCACCATCGACACGCTCAACGCCGAGGAACTCAAGCACCTGATCGCTTACATCCTCTCCGGCGGTGACCGACGTGCCGAGTACTTCCGCCGCTAAGACGTAGAGCAGACTCGGGTAAGGGGCAGACAACAGCGCTGCCCCTTACCCGGCTGCAGTTTGTGGCCGACTCGGCCAGCGTCGTGCGGCGCTTGTGTGGCGCTTGTGTGGCGCAGGATCGACGTTACCAAGACCGAGCTTCAGGAAAGCATGTCCCTGCAGAATGCGGGGCAGCGGGAGACCGCGCCTGGCGAACGGAATAAGCTCTCAGCGACTCGGAGCAACTTCCGCAGCGTCTATCTATCACGCAGTCTCCGGACGCGTCCCTCCAAGCCTCGGCGGTGCTCCGATTGGTACGGACACCCACTCAAGCCGTTTAAGAAGGGGCTGAGATCGTCGCCGAGCGAGTTGCATCAGTCGTTTCGCGGGACCAACCAACTGGCGCAGATACCGAATACGTCCACAATGCGCAGCGGTCCAGAGCGTCCAGGAAACGGTTCGGAAGAGATCAAGCAACTGTTACTGTCGGCAGCTGAGAGCGTGCCATGACTGCCTCGTGCACTCACGTGCGCCGCGGAAGTGCTGAACTCATAACCTTCTTTCGCGGTTGCCCACAGCGGCTTGGCTTCGTTGGAGATAAATGCCGAAGCGATGCGTTCAAAGGCATTGGGATACTGGCCATCGACCAGCCGACCCTCTTCGACCTTCAAGTCCAGGGTCTTGAGTTGGCCGTCGTACAACCAGTGGTTGCCGAAGTTATCGCTCACCGAACGTGAACCTTGAGTGGGCGTGCGCCAAAACGAGAGTTCGCCCTGTTCAGTCATCACGTGCGACTTATCGGCGGGCGACTGGGGATCTTGCCAAATGACTTGATCGATCCGCGGATCCTGTAGAAGCGTCGCGATGATTTCGCGTTGCGTTCGTCGGCTGTTGCCGAACTGGTAGATTGCAGCGCTCCGCATATTGGCACAGACAAATAAGTCCGCATCTGCATTCTCGCTACCAGCAGTGCCTAACGAGAACCCCTCCAGCAATTCCGCGGGGTTGATCTCGCGTTCGCTTGGATCGTCGCGCAGAAAACTTTGGGCGTGATCGCCGACGATCAGAATCACATACTTCTGTCTCAGCGTTTCCCAACCGCCGACTGTGTCTGCCAATTCGCCCAGAAACTTGTCAAAGCTCGCCAACACTTCGTCAGCAGCCTTGCGTGGTCCGATGTCATGAGCCAAGTCATCGTTGCCCGGCAGATAAGCAAGCGTGAACTCAGGCAAGCAATCTTGCTCGAGCATCGCCGCGACCGCCCCCATGGTCGCTTGGTCGGTAAAGCCAAACTTGTGCAGCAAGCCACCGGAAAGCGATGGCATCTGCATACCCGGCGGCCACGCCTCCACGAAATCGCCAAGCTTAAACACCTCCGGGCCCAAAACATCGCTATTGAGCTGGCCAGTGATCATCCGCAGGAGCCAGGGTGTGCGCCGCTGGTGCCGCGTGTTGCCCTTGTACCACATGAAGTTGATACAACCGGAGGTGATGCGATGTTCCGCACAGAACTCAAACAGGGTAGGGGACCGTAGCCGCTCGGCATTCAGACGTTCGCCAAAATCGACCAGATAGTTTTCAAAGCCCTCGCTTGAAATCAGCCGCAGATCGTCGCCGAAATACGCGCATTCCTCGCACTCGCGATCAAACCAATAAGCGCCTTGAATGCCATGTTGGCTCGGGTAATGCCCGGTCACGATGCTGCAAGTAGCAGCCGGGGTGATCGAAGGAAAGATCGAAGTGCAGACCGACAACTGACCGCGATCGCGAATCAATTCGGCCAGATTGGGCAATTCCGCATTGCTCAATTTTCGCCGCACATCGAGGTCTGCTAGCGCATCGATGACAAATAACAGAACCTTCTTCTTCATCCTTGGGCTTTCTTCATGCGCTGGCAGGGAGCCGATGATGGCACCGTTTCTCCTAGATCATACCGAAAAAGAAGCCCCATCTCTGGGGCTTGTCGTTTATCAGATGTTCGAACAGCAATGCCGGGTTACCAAGGCCGCATTTTCCAGCCGACGATAAATCCGAGCGTGAACAAGCAGCCGGCGGCCACACGAGGACGCCGCGAGCAGTATCGCTGGACCGCTGCGGAAACGTCCGAGACCAGTTCTGAGAAGTCTTCTTGTTGCTCGGGCTCTTGCCGTGAGACTTGTTGCAATCGGCTGGATGACAACGGCGCATTCGCGGTCGATGCGGAAGATGGCATAGTAGTGGCTCAACTTAGTTGATGTGAAAACAGTGAGGAGCAAAGACGGCGAAGAACGCCATGTCTTGCTCTTGGTTACAACTCAATCGTGTCAAACTCGGCGGTATCCGGCCGCTCCATTGCTGCCGTGCGTGCGACTGTTGATCAACGACTGGCGCAGCCAATTCAGGTTGGCTGACGCTTCGTGCCGAGTCGCATCGAAGGCGCCAGCGGCTCCTTTGATTTTCGACCAAGCGGCCCACAGCAGCAGCAGGGCGAATCCCAAGAAGGCGATGGAGACGGCAAATGCTGCCACCCACACCGGCCAATTGGCGAACAGCACGAGCACGGCGACCAGTGCGCCGCCGAGGATCGGCAGAGCGGAGATCATGAAGGCTCCGGCAGCCACGACCATGAATGCCGCGTACGTCGCCCGTTTGCGAGCCCGCCGCGCATCGTCGACCACCAATTCGCCTTGCAGCATCGCCAATTCCATCGCGGTGCTGGCGAAATGCGAAAGTCGATCGACGAGGCCGTGAACCGGACCTTCTCCGATATTCACCGCTTCCGCTTGATTAACCATGCTGTGATTCCTCCCAGGGCAGCCGCAACCAATAGGCTCGTCCCTGGACGTGAGCGGATAAAGTTATTGAGCGTTCTGGAAGCGTTGTCCAGAAACGGTTCGGACTCGGCCGCAAAGTCGCCATGGGTCCGGGACCTAATCGGTATAGGCCCGGTACTGCCCGGCGGCTTCGCTGCGCCGTTTTGGTGAAGCTGAACCATGTTTTGTAAAACTGCTGGGGAGGGACTGGAGGTGTTCCATTGCGTAATGTTGCAGGGCATTGGTCGCGCTGGTCATTGCCATCCGCCCGACCCAAGACCCTAAAGCGGCCAACAGCGGAGTGGCAACTGCCATGGCGCCGGCCTTCTGTGTGGCTGCGCTGGCTTGATCCGCAGCCCGCTGGGCATCGGCACGGGCCGCATGAGCGCTTTGGGCCTCCGCGTGCACCGACTCGGATCGACCACCGGCCGGTTGTGGAACGTAGCGAATCCGCTCGCGCCCCCGGGCCGGGACAATCAAAAAACCGATCGCGGCAGCGGCGAGCACCGCAGGAATCGGATGCGCCCGAACGTGCTCGCGCCAGTCAGTTGCTCGGTCGAAATCCCGTGGCAACTGAGCGGCGGTGTGCAAGCCGAAGCTACGCAACTCGTTCATCCGCTGGACGATTTCCTGCTGGTGACTCGTGCTCATGACCGACGACCAAACAGCGATGCCCCGACGAACAGCCCGGCCACAATCCCAACACCAAAGGCGACTGCCAACGATTCGGCCGGACTTTGACGCACCACGCGACGGGCCGATTCATAGCCTTCGTGCGAGCTGTCGAGCAGCCGGTCATAGCCTTCGCGCATCGATCGCTGGGCGTTCGACGCCAATTCGCTGGCGCCTTCGGCCAGCCGGCTAAAGTGCCAGCCCGAACCGGCGGACCACGATTCCAAGAACCGCTCCACCTCTTCCCGCGACTGACCCGTCTTGCGGTTGATCAAACCGATGAGCTGATTGATATTGCCCTTCACAGCCTGCAGTTCGTCGCCGGTCACCTGTGAATATTTTTCCTGAACGGCCCCGATGAGCTTATCCCAAGAGCCTTGCAATTCTTCCTTCGTAATCATTTTTCCCTACCTGATTCGAGTTGAAGGCACCGCCACCTCATCGATAGCCAGCACCCGGTTAGAACCAGCGACTGCGAAGGCAACGCCGATCGCCCGCCAGTGCAGTGGGCAAAGAGCAGTTGGCGTGCCAAAAGCGCAAGCCGCCGCAAGACATACCTGCTGCTACCGCTGAGCTTCATTAGTCGTGCGGCTGCTGCGGTGGCACTTTGGTCACGGTTTCGGTCGCTCAGCACTCACGAAAATCCGGAGCGCCCGCTGCCGTGCTGCTGAATGAACTGCTGGCGGCAGGAGCGTTTGGATTTTGATTCTTGCGAACTCAAGGAGCGGCTAGCTGACGCCGC
>CALELC010000562.1 GCA_937904535.1 uncultured Planctomycetaceae bacterium | reverse complement strand
GGCGACCAAGCATTACCACCACGGTAATAAGCCGCCGGTGCGGCGGCGATAATTCGTATAGCCCGGTAGGTCGCGGACCAACAGGCGTTCCTCATAGCGGCCTTTGATCACCAGCACGAGAACGAGCACCAGATACAGCAGCAGTCTCCCCGGACGCGGATCGTGCAGCAGCAGGCCGCCACAAAACAGCATCAAGCCGGTGTACATCGGATGGCGAATCCAAGCATATGGCCCACGGTCGACCAGCGTGGCCTTCCCATCCGGAGCTGGCAGGATTCGTAGACCTCGCCCCATCGTCAACCACGCCCAAACGGCGAGCGTGCCGCCGCTGACGATCAACATCCAGACGGCGATTCCGGACGGCGGCATGGTCGTGCTCAGCACGATAGCCGCCGCCAAGCCAAACTGCAGAACCACAAGCGTCATCGCCGGCAACGTCGCCCGGCGACGCGGCGATGGGTTACTCGGTGTGTTCATGAGGGCATTGGCAGGTTGCTCAACAGATGGTGCAAGGCTTCGACACTGGTAGGCTTGATGAGGTGCTGATCAAAGCCGGCATCAAATGCCCGCTGACGGTCTTGCTCTTGTCCATAGCCCGTCAGCGCCACCAGCACGAGATTGGCACCGAGCGATTGACGAAGTTGGCGGGCAACTTCGTAGCCATCCATGCCTGGCATCGCGATATCCAGAATCACAACCTCGGGCTGGAAGGTTGCGACCGCGGCAATCGCGGCTTCGCCATCGTAGGCCACGTCGACGGTCTGCCCGAGGGCGCCGAGCATCATCACCAGCGTGTCAGCCGAGGGTTTCAGATCGTCGACGACCAGCACACGGCGGCACGGCGGCAGTGCCAAAGCGTCCAAACTCACGGCCGGCTGTACCGGGCCTGCGGTTTCACGACTGGGTTCCACTGGCAATCGCACGATAAACTCGCTGCCCTGCCCCAGCCCGGCACTTCTTGCTTCCACGGTGCCACCATGCAGTTCGACCAGCGTTTTGACAAGTGTCAATCCGATCCCCAAGCCACCGTGGGCACGGTCCAACGTTTGATCGACTTGGGCGAACATTTCAAAGATCGCTGTCAACTGGTCCGTCGGGATCCCTGGCCCGTTATCGCGCACACTGACGCGGACCAATCGTCCCTCGTGAGCCGCGGTGATCCAGATCTGACCACCATGGCCGGTGTATTTGGCGGCGTTGTTGATCAAGTTGGCGAAGACCTGCATCAACCGCCCGGCGTCGCCATCGAGCGTCACGGGCTGCGGCGGTAGTTCGACCGTGAGCGTATGGTCGCACTGCTCCACAAATGGCCGCACGCCCTCCAGCGCTCCATCGATGATGGTTCCCAAGTCGAGGCGTTGGCGGCGGAGCTCAATCTTGCCGCGTGAGATCCGTGAGACATCCAGCAGATCGTCGATCAACCGAATCATCTGACGGACTTGGCGATCGATCAGTCCGCGCATTTGCTCGGTCTGGGTGCGGTCGTGTTCAATCAACGGCCAGACTTGCAAGACATTGCTGATCGGAGCCAGCGGATTGCGGAGTTCGTGCGCCAGTGTCGCCAGGAATTGGTCCTTGCGGCGATCGGCTTCCTTGAGCGCTTCTTCAGCCAGTTCCTGGGCGGTGGCATCGCGAAAGACTTTGCCAAAGCCGCGGAACTCACCATGCTCGTTGCGCAGCGCCACCATCACTCCGTCAGCGAAGAAGCGGCTGCCGTCCTTCCGCAGATGCCAGCGTTTATCCGGAGCGCGGCCTTCGCGGGCAGCCGTCTCCCTCTCCAGTTGTGGGATTCCCGCGGCGCGATCTTCCGGTGTGAACAGGTTGTCGATCGGCTGTCCGACCGCTTCTTCGACACTGTAGCCCGTGATCCGCTCCGCCCCGCCCTGCCATTCGACAATCGTGCCTTGAGCATCGCTGATCAGCACGCCGTAGTCGTGAATGTTATCGATCAGCAGATCGAGCCGCTCCGTTTTGGCCCGCAGCGCGTTTTCGGCCAAGACGCGTTCGGTCAGATCAATCCCTTGGACAAACACTCCGACAATGGAGCCGTCAGGCCCACGGTAGGGCTGGTAAACGAAATCGAGATAGAGTTCCTCCGGTGGCCCACCGAGTCGGCGTGGAAACCGCACCGGCACCGCGTTTCCAATGAATGGCTCACCGGTCTGGTAGACGTGATCGAGCAGCTCAAACAGGCCTTGCCCTTCGATCTCGGGAAGCGCCTCGCGAACGGTTTTATTGAGGATCTCACGGTGCCCGACGATCTCGCAGTAGCGATCATTGGCGAGTGTAAACACATGCTCGGGACCGGTCAGGACACACATGAACGAGGGCGCTCGACGAAACACCTCCGCCAGCCGTTCCCGCTCCGCCTCGACTTCCTGCAGCAACCGCTCCCGCTCGGCCTGAGCGTTCATCCGCTCAGTTACATCGAGGAAAATCACAGCAAATCGCTCGGGCTCGGGGCGGAATGCGTGGACTTCGTAGCTGCGTCCCAGCTGCATCGAGTACTGAGTGAACATCACCGGCTCGCCGGTATTGACCACATGCGCTAACCGGTCCACCCACACCGGCTCGAGATCCGGTAGCAGCTCTCGAATCGTCCGCCCCACCGCGGCGCTGCGCGTCATCCCGGTGAGGCGTTCCCACGCGGCATTCATTTGCAAATACCGCCAGTCGATCACTTGACCAGCGGCATCCCGCACGGCTTCGCCGAGAATGAAGCCCTCGTGGAGTCGTTCAAAAATGCCACGCCAATGCTGCTCATTGGCTCGCAGAGCCGCCTCGGCTTCGTCGCGTTTGCGTTCCGCCAATACCCGAGCGGTCTCGTCGGTACAGACTTGGAACAACCCACCAATCCCACCTTGGCCATCGGGAATGGGGCTGTGTGAATAAGTAAAGAAGGTTTCCTCGGGATACCCATTGCGTTCCATCACGAACCGTACTCGCTCGCGTACGATCGGGATCCCACGCTGGACGACGCTCTCGACATCCTCCGCAATCGCTGGCCAGATATCCTTCCAAACTTCGGCCGCACGCTGGCCGAGCGCCTGCGGATGACGCTTGCCCAACACCGGAGCATAAGCGTCATTATAAAGATTGATTAACTCCGGCCCCCACCACACAAACATGGGCAATTGGCTGGCCAAACAGATCCCCACCGCGGTCCGTAGGCTCTCCGGCCAAGACTCGGCCGGCCCCAGCGGTGTGGCTGACCAATCAAAGGTCCGAACGCGTTCGGCCATTTCGCTCTGACTGGCGACTTGTGGCCCCAGCGGCAAAAAATCATTGTCCTTGGCGACGTTCGTCACGGTTGCCCCAGTGGCCTCGGTGTCGATCCCCCAGCGGCACCCCCGCAGCCGGACCTCAGCCTCATTGGTAGGTCAGACTTGGATTTTCGTCAATGAGCAATCCCGCGATCGCGGCTCGCTTTCGCAGCCAGATGCTCTGCCTGAAATGGTCTCATACCTGCGTCCTGTGAACCTCTCAAACGTCGAGCCCAAGTTGCTCCACCGCCGCGTCACCGTGAGAACCTCAGCGGTTCCAACTCACCTCACCCCCTCGCATCCAGAAGCGTTCGGCCTCCCGATCCGTTGACTCAATTAAGCGACGGCTGATGTTAAGAAGCTACCCGATCGGCGGCTGGATGTTGGCTCATCACAGGAGCCAACCGTTGGACGATTCCTCGCGCAGCAACCGAGTCCCTCTACGCTGCGCGCTCACAGTCTCATCTCAAGGCAAGTACTACTGCAGACCGACTGTGAGGCCCTCAAGTTGGTCCCATTCAATCTCAGGTGCCGAGCGTTCGTTCGCGAGTCGCGTGAAGCGGCTGCCGAGCGAGACATTCGCGTCGAAAAACCCGCAGTTTCGCAAGAAGAATTGGTTGCCTTCGACGCCACCGGCGAAGTCCAACCGATACCCGCGGCGAGCGATGTCGTCGCCGGTGAAACGCGCCTGTTCCACCGCCGCCCAGTTTCCTTCGATATCACGAACCCACTGGTTCCCGTAGTGGCACAGCCGCTCCTGCCAGCCGTAGCGGTCCGAGAAGTTTTCTAAGAACGAATGGATACCGGTGAGATGCTTGTCGGTCTGGGGGCGGAGGAAGCTGGCGATCAATTGCCAACGTTCAGTCTCCGGCGCATAGAACCAACCCGTGTAGACCGTGTTGCCTTTGCCATCAGGTTTCGCACGATTGAGGAACCGATAAGTCGTGCCGGCCTTCCACGGAAACCGCAGATAACTCTGACCGCCCGAACCTTCGTTGCCGAACTCGCCGGTGTACACGCCTTCGCCCTTGGCGAGCATCACAATCCGCTGATCTTCGGGGATGTCGCGAGGATTGTCGGTGGCAAATGGACTCCAGACCGAAAACAAGACTCGGCGTTCTTCGGGACTATTGACCTGCATGCCGAAGTAACCTTCGCCAAAGCCGTTGGCCATGAAGTAGGAACCGATCGGATCGAGTCCTACGGGCACGGTCAACTCGTTGTAAAACCACTCGGTGGGGCGTTCCTGCGGTACAACAAACGCTAAGTGGACCGAGGGACCGCGGCGCCCCCAGTAGAACCGATTGCCCTCATTGTCTTTCACACAGGACACCACCAAACCCGCGGTAGCAGAGCGGATCTCAAGCGCAGTCGGCTCGGCAAACACGGCTCCGCGTTTGCTCACTCCCTGCAGATCGACGCGCACGTACCCCGCCTGTTCCACGTGGATGTTGCCCAGCGGAGTCGTCGTCGGCTGATCTCCCTGCAACTCCACCGTCACCGGCTGGCCAGCGAGTGTAGCGCGGATTTGCGATGGTCCCCCGGGGACCGTAGCCTGCAGGGCGATTTGCAGCTCAGCCTGGCGATCGACATGAAAGTAAACCGATTGGACCACCTCGGGGTTATCCCACCGCGCTGCGCCGCGGCGTCGCTGCGGCATTTCTCCGCTGGTTACAAACGCGTTGCCGCCGAACGGAACGCTCCAACTAGCAATCTCGCTAGCGGCAGCTTGGCCAGCGGCGGTGGTGGGACGAGCGTTATCCTGAGCCGACACCAGCGAGGCGCAGCCGACAAGCCACAAGGTCGCCCAAGCCCCCAGAACCCAAGATCGCTGCGGACTGACAGATCGATCACGCAGAGGAACCATGATCATTGCCTTGCAAAACAGAGAGGTTTATTGGAAGTGAACAGCAGCACATTAAACCTAACTCCAGACTGATTCTCACGGCCTGCCCAACCTTTTAATCTTAGAGAGGCGGACAATAACGCTCAGGGCAGCCTCATCGAGAACATCTCGGCCATTCACTGGTCCAACAGGAGTTTGCCATGAATCAGTGGTGGCAGAATCTCAGCGACAATTGGGACTGGTGGGTGTTCTGGCCCGAAGTGTTTGGTAAGGCGATCGGTGTGATCGTCGGGGTCCTGCTGAGTTGGTTCCTTGTCATCCGCCGGCGGCTGCAATCGCTGAACAAGCTGGAACGCGGTGACTCAGATGACCTGCTGTTTCAGGCTCATTACCTCCACCCGATTGCTCTCACAGCCCTCGGCACGGACGCTGCTAACAGCCCCACAGGGGCCGATGAGCACTACCAATTGCTATTCCGCAATGTCGCCGAAAAGCGGACGATTGAGCAGGTATACGATAACCCTGCTGCCGCGGAGATTGTGCGCAAGCTCGGTGACCAAACCACGCTCAACCAGCCGATTCTGCCAACTCAGGGCACGATCGGCTTCGAGGTGCTCAATGACGCCGCTGGCTGGATCAGCGGCTCGGTCGCCACCTCCGCCATGCCACGGCAGGTCTGGCTGTTTTGCTTGACGGCCGAAGACCGCCAAGTGGTTCGCAAACGCTGCGTGCGTTGCTTTCTGATCCGTGAAGCCGAATTGCGGCGGTTTCACGATTGGCAGTGGTGCCGCCGCTGCGTGCATGTGGAGCGCCCCTGGCACTGGTTTCGGGTAGTTGCGCTGCATCGCATCGCCCGGCTCTACGCTGACCAAAAGCGGATCTACAGCGGGCGGCCCGACCCCAACGCGATGCCGCTGGTCGACGCACAAGCCGGGCACCGCCGGATTGTGCCTCTGTCACTGGGCCTGATCGACACCGAAACGCCGATCGGCGAGCCCTATATCGTTAACTGGGACACGCAGTTGCAGTCGCTGACAGCGAAAAACTTAACGCTCGAAGCAGGCGACTGGCCAGCAGACCTCGCATGAGTTCTGGCTAGCTCAGATCGGAACCAGCCGCGGCGATCGCTGGTGGAGAATACGACTAGCCACCCACAACCATCACTACTGCGAAGTCACCAGGCGGTACACGATCACCACGAGCGCCAACACACAGCCGAAGGCCAGAATCGAGATGATGCAGCCACGAAAAAGGCTGTTGGCAAGCGGATCTTCGGCGGAATCACCGTTGGGTTCGATGACCTGTCCGCCATCGGGATCGTCACCGATCTTCTCAGGCCGGTGAAGCGGGCGAGGCCGTCCGCCGATCGGGTCTCTGTCCATGTCGCCACACTGCCGCTGAAAGGAGCGAGATTGCATGTCTCACAGTCGCAGATTCCTGTGACAGCAACTCTCAGACCAGCAGAACCTGCGGCAGTGCGTCGCCGATCGCATCTGCAGTCGGTATCTAACTCCAATCGATCGGCGGAGCGAGTGGTCACCTTGGTCGCCGCCCGCTCCGCGGCCGGTATCTGACTCCATTCGATCGGCGGAGCGATCGACCACCTATGTCACCGACCGTTCCGCGGTCAGTGTCTAAATGTCTGCTCGCTTGACGAAGCGAGCGGTCACCCTGGTCGGCGCTTCGAGTTGCCTCGGCGGCACGTGTGCATGCTCCTAGCTAGGCATGTTGCACCGCCGGAGTCCCGGCTTCGACGACAAACGACCGCCGCTCGAACGTCTTGCCGCCCGGCCGCGTCACGTCGTCCACCACCATGTAATCGGCTTTCCAGCTTTGCGGAGTTACCGCACAGCGGATGTAGCCGCGTTCGCGGTTGTGGAACTTGATGCAGGGATTGTCGGCCATCAACTCGTCGAGCCCCTTGGGCTTCTCCACCCCATTGCCGCCGCTGGTCAGCGATGTCGAGACAAACTCGGTTGCCACCACCGGATCATCATGTCGGCGATCGTCCACGCGCAGTTCGTTCACCCAGCCCGAATGAATATCACCGGTGAGCACTACCGGATTGCTGACCCGCCGGTCGGCAATGAACTTCATCAACTCCATTCGCTCGCCCGCATAGCCAGGCCATTGATCCATCGAGTAAGCCAATTCGCTGTTATCGCTTTGGAACCCAACCATTCCCATCATCACCTGTTGGGCCAACACATTCCAAGTCGCTTGGGAGGTGATCAGATTCTTGTAAAGCCAGTTGCGCTGAGGCTGTCCCAGCATCGACTGTGAACTGGCCAGCGTGGCTTCATTGATCGGCGAACGCTTGTCATTGTTCGGCTGGTCACTGCGATATTGTCGTGTGTCGAGCACTAAGAATTCGGCGAGCCGGCCAAACGATGCCTTGCGATACAACTGCAAATGAGGCCCACTGGGTAAGCACGTGCTGCGCAGCGGCATCGCCTCATAATAGGCTTGATATGCATTGCAGCGTCGCGCCAGAAAAGCGGCCGAATCGACGTCCAGCTGTTCAGAACAATCGCCGGCGCAGTTGTTGTCGAACTCGTGATCGTCCCAGGTCACCACCCACGGACACACCGCATGCATCCGCTGCAACAGCGGATCCAAGCGATACTGTGCGTAACGGATGCGGTAATCGGTGAGCGATTCGGCTTCTCGCCCATGATGGGTGCGCACCTGGCCCGTGCGGCCCGCTTCGTATTCGTAGATATAATCTCCTAATTGACAGACGAGGTCGAGATTATCTTGAGCCATCTGCTCATAAGCCGTGAACAGTCCCTGTTCATAGTTTTGGCAGGACGTCACCGCGAACCTCAACTGGTCGGGCAGCGTCTGCGGTTCGGGAAAGGTTCGTGTCCGCCCTACAGGACTGACCGCATCGCCGGCACGAAAGCGGTAGAAGTACCAGCTATTAGGTTTCAGCCCCCCTGCTTCGACATGGACGCTGTGACCGAGTTGCGGCGAGGCGATGGTCGTGCCGGAAGCGACCAGCGTTTTCATATTCTCATCGGTAGCGATTTCCCAAGTCACTTCAACCGCCTCCGCCGGCATCCCACCATCGCCCTCGAGCGGCTGGGGAGCTAAGCGTGTCCACAACACCACGCTGGTCGCATCGGGGTCGCCGGAAACTACACCCAGCGTGAATGGATCGCTGGAGAACACCGGCTTGGGATTCGCCCACGTTGCCCGCCCCAACAGCGGAATGGAACTCAAGGCGCTAGCGTATGCCAAAAACCAGCGGCGAGAGACACCACCTTCGTAACGGATAGACCGCTCAAGTTCGTTACGGCTCAACATCGAATAGGATTCCTCAAACGGAACGACGGATCAACCACGCCATCATCTGCCCTGCGGATCATCAGCTTAACCAACCCGTCGGCCGGAGGGTCTGCTCTTCATCAACATTTCATCTCACGGAGCTGATGCTACTGAGCGGCATTTGCCTCAGAGCCGCCACGGCTCGCGCGACCTTGCGGAGTGGCACCGATTTACCGGCAAACACCGGTGCGAGGCTGGCGAAAAAGCAGCGCCGTGCCAGCGCCCATGGCTGTGGGGCGAGCTATGCTAGCGGTGGATTCGCTCCTTCTTCGCACTCGGCTTTCCAGTCATGATCTTGCACATCGACATGGATGCGTTTTACGCCGCGGTCGAGCAGCGTGACCGACCGGAACTGGCAGGCAAGCCGGTGATCGTCGGAGGAACTCCCGCAGGACGTGGCGTCGTTGCAGCGGCCAACTATGTGGTCCGCCAATTTGGCGTGCACAGCGCAATGCCTACCGCTACCGCCCTGCGGCTCTGTCCGCAGGCGATCGTGTTGCCGGTGCGGATGGCGCACTACGCAGCGATCTCCCGTCAGATTCGCAACCTCTTTTTCCGCTACACCCCGCTTGTGGAGCCGCTGGCGCTCGACGAAGCGTTCCTGGACGTCAGTGGTTGTGAAGGGTTGTTTGGCCCAGCCGGCGCCATCGCCCGCCGGATCAAGCAAGAGATCAAAGCCGAAACCGGCCTGATCGCGTCGGTCGGTGTTGCCCCTAATAAGTTCCTCGCCAAGATCGCCAGTGACCTGGAAAAGCCCGATGCGTTGGTGATCGTCGCCCCCGCGCGAGTTCACGAGTTCCTCGATCCGTTGCCGGTCGGGCGTCTGTGGGGCGTCGGCAAAGTCACCGACCAAACGCTCCAACGGCTCGGCGTCCACACGATTGGTCAATTGCGAACGCTGTCGCTCGAGACACTGCGTCAGCACTTCGGCGATTCGGGAGAACACTTCTGGCGACTGGCCCAGGGGATCGATCCGCGGCGGGTCGTGCCTGACCGTGAAGCCAAGTCACTGTCGCATGAAACGACCTTCGCCAGCGATCTTTCTGATCTGGAACCGCTACGGGGCTGGTTATTAGAGCTGACCGATCAGGTGGGGCGACGGCTGCGACGTCAGCAGCGACGTGCCAAAACGGTCCACATCAAGGTGCGCTTCACTGACTTCCGCACCATCACCCGCTCGCGCACCTTGGCCCAGGCCACGGACGTGACGCAGGAACTTTGGCAGGCGGCCAGCGAGTTGCTCAGCCAAGCGCTGCCGCCAGGGAGGCTAACCGAGCGCAGCGGCGTGCGGCTGCTAGGCATGGGAGTCAGTGGCTTTGCAGAAAACGGGGCGGTTCAGCAATTGCTGTTTGATGAACCTGAAGAGCAACAACAGCTTAAGCAGCGGCAGCTCGATCGAGTGGCAGACGCCGTGCGTGAGCGTTTTGGGACGGCGGCTTTGCGGCGGGCCAGCGGCCCAGCGCCACTCAAAAGTCCACCCAAAGCGCACTGAGCACGGGTAGCGATGGTCGCCGATCGCGCCGCGATCGGAATCCCCGCGGTGCCAAGCATCTCAATGCAACGAGCCAAGCAGAACGACCGACGGAGCGGTCGTCGACAAAAGTCGCCCAGTGTCGCCGATCGCTCCGCGATCGGAGTCTTCAGCACACAAGCGGCTAAGCAGCGGGAAGAAAGAACGACCGGCGGAGCGGTCGTCCACGTTCAGCATACCTTATGCCGCAGCCGGCGTCGGAGCGCAGCGATCGCAACGGCCACAGCTTTCCACCGCCTCGCTGCTTTCGCCAAAGTACTCCAACAGCCGACTCCAGCAGCACGAGCTGCTTTCGGCATATTCGATCATCTCCTCTAGCCGGAGTTCTTGCTGAGCACGGCGTTCGCGCGATTGATCGGCCAAGCGTTCCAGTTGACTGCGGTCAGCTTCCGCATCGAGCAGTCGCCAGTTGCTTTTGCCCACCGGTGCCACGATCCCATAGCTGGCTAACAGTTGCAGGCAGGCTGCTAACTTGCCGCGTTTAAGCGGGCTGCGGAGCAGAATCTCGCTCAAACCGATCTCTTCGCTGTTCAACTCCTGTGCGGCTTGGACAAACGCATGATGTGCATTGACCAAATCGGTCGACGTAACCCCGCCGCTGCGAGCGAAGAAACGCTGCAAATGACGATCTTCGGGGGTGTACAACAAGGTGCCGCGCGCCGGCAAACCATCGCGACCACTGCGTCCGAACTCCTGGTAATACGATTCCAGAGAACCGGAGAGGTGATAATGAATCACTTGGCGGATATCCGGCTTATCGATCCCCAGTCCAAACGCATTGGTCGCAATCATCACGCGAGCCTGATTGGTCATAAACGCTGCCTGGGCAGCCGCTCGATCAGCTTGCCGCATCCGCCCGTGATAATGCACCGTACTGATCCCTTGGCCTGCCAGCCAGTCCGCCAATTCCTCACAGGCTTTGGTGGTTGCCACGTAACAGATTGCCTGCCCCGCTTCAAACCGCAGCAGATCGGTCAGCCGCGCTCGCTTCTCGGCGTCGCTTGTAAAACGCTCGACCGACAGATGGATGTTCGGCCGATTGATACCGGTGGTGACGATCTCCGGATCCCGCAAACGCAGCGAACGCTCAATATCGGCGAGCGTTTCGGGCGTGGCGGTCGCCGTGAGCGCAAGCACGGGCGGGTCGCCTAATTGCGAGCGAACCCAGCGGAGACAAAGGTAATCGGGCCTAAAATCGTGTCCCCATTGGCTAACGCAGTGTGCCTCGTC
>CALELC010000561.1 GCA_937904535.1 uncultured Planctomycetaceae bacterium | reverse complement strand
CGAGCGTGGCGAGTGTTTGTTCGGGAATCCACCGCGGATGCTCGATCACGCTGCGGCTCATGTCCGTGATCCACAACCCGCCATCGGGACCGGTGCGGACTTGCGTGGGCCGAAACCAATTATCCGTGGAGGTGACAAGTTCCGAGTCGGCCTCTGCAGCGGCTCGCTGTCCGATGTAACGCAGGCCGTCGCGGTGCAGCACGCGGCGATGGAGCAGCAAGTTGACCGGCTCGCAGACCACGGCGCTGCCGCTCATCTCGTGCCCGAGCCAGTCGTCGCGATAGATGCCGATTCCACAGGCGGCAGTGACGCGGCCGGCCGGTCCTGAAAGGGCAAAGAGTTGGAAGTCGACCGCCCGGGGAAAGAGCTGCGCGGGATCGTCGTTAGCGACGGCATAGACGGACGGGGGGAGCGATAATCCGGGGCGCGTCGCACCCTGCAGAATCGGGTATTGCAGACAGGCTTCGCCATTGGTGCAGCCAAACCAGTCGCCGGCATCATTGCGGACGCGGCCTTGCTGGCTGCGGCCGGTCAGCGGTTCAAGGATTCCGCGATCGGGATCGATGCGAAAATCACGATTGCCCAGCGCGACTGTTTCGCCTGTCTGGTGGCAGGTGATCTCGCCGCCAAACAGCCCGCACGAGCCGTAAACCCAGCCATCGAGTCCGGGTGTCAAACTGTTGACGCGAGCTTGATAGTTCTCGGTCCCAAACCCGGAGAACAGCACACGCTGGACATCGGCGCGGTCATCGCCGTCGGTATCTTCGGCATACAGAATATTCGGCGCCGCACAGATCAACACGCCTTGCCGCCAAGCCAGCACGCCGGTGGGGAAGGGGAGCTTGTCCAGAAACACGGTCGAGTGGTCGTAGATCCCGTCACCATCGCGATCACGCAGCAGACGAACCTTGCCGCCCGGCTCAAAATTGCCAGCTAGTCCCGACGGGTAATCGTGCATCTCGCAGACCCACAAGCTGCCGTCGGCTGCAAAATCGACGGCCACCGGATCCGTGGTCAAAGGCTCGGCTGCCACGACCTGAGCCTGCCAGCCTGCGGGGATCTGCAGATGGCTGAGTGATTGCGTTGGCGAAAGCGCGGGCGAGTCCGATTGATCGGCCTGCGGATGGGGTGAAGCAAATGTCGGCAACAGCTGCGTCGTGACCGCATCGATGATCTTGTCTTCTAGTCCCGGAGCCAGCGGCGCAGGAAGGTTGTAATAGGTCATTGCCGCGCCTCCCTCGTAACCGCCTTCTTTCAAGACGCGTTCCGAGGGGATGTAGCAGGGCGTGTCGTTAGCATAGGCGGTGATCCACAGTCGCGCTGGATCGAGTTCTCGCCGCAGCCGCAGGGAATAGTCAACGACGACTTCGCCGGGCAGGAACACCATCCCCAGCGAATCACCGAACGTCAGCGTTTGCACCGAGTAATCGATCGCCTCCGGCAGCGACTCGCCGCGGTCGAGCGCTGCGAGTTGAACGCGAGCGTGGTACCCGATGTAGCCGTCTTGCTGAGCCAGCGTTTCCCAGTGAGCACGCTCGGGCAGCGGAGCCAGCGGTAAGCGGAAACGCTGCAGTTGCCCGGTCAATTCGCCGCTCACCGGACGCAGCGCGTTTTGCAGCACGCGATCGACCTCATCGGCCAATTGCAACCCTTGTTTCACCGCCACATCGACTTTGTCGCCGGTGACTCCTGATGATGGATTCTGATCAGCGCCACAGCCGATCGAAATCATCGCCACCGCACCGGGATGCCGGCGCTCGATGCCCTCAGCGGCTTTGCCCGGCCAGTCTCCGCCGACGAAATTGTGCGACAGCGTGACCGCATGGCACGCATAAGTTGTCAGCACGCCACGCAACTCACCGGTCGGCGTTTTGATGGCTAGCACCGGCAGATGGTGGTCGACCGGACCTGCCTGAGGATTCCGGCGGTTGATAGCAAAGTCCAACTGGCCGACGCCCCACCACAGTTCAGCCGGCTGCCGATCGGCCAGAGCCGCGCGGGCGACCTCGACCAGCCGCTTGGTAAGCGATTGGGTGTACCGGGTGATCACTTCCTGTTGATCAGGCGGAACCGGCAGGCCAAACAGCGTTTGGAGGACACCGTCGAGCATCGGTGCGGTGTGGGTATGGGTGGCGGTGATCGTCAGTCGTTCCCGCGCAATCCCATCCGCTTGCAACTCGCGCGCGACCGCTTCCACAATCGCACTGGATATGCCGGTGGAATCGACCGTCAGCAGCACCGCTGGTTGGCCTGTGCCACTGGAGATCGCCAGAGCTCGCGCATACAGCGAACTTTCCACGCCCTCGGATGGCTCGCGGCGAAACCCAAAGCCGCTCAGGCGGATCGGTTCCTCAGGCGTGATCTCAACCTTGGCGATGCCGACCTGATAGGTCTCCGCCGCAACGACGGGGTTATCTGCTGCAAATGATGGAGCGGCCAGCCACACCGCCCAGGCGTGCGCGGCAATCAGCAAACCGGCGTATCGAGTTCCCTTCCAAAGTCGCTGCATCACCACGTTATCCCTCGAAGCTGTCGGCTTAAAACGATGTTCAGGAGCAGAAGCGATTAACGTGCTCGCTCAGTCGGATGCGGCACGTCGATCGATTCCTGCTCATCAATCCATCGACGAATGTCTGACCAGTCTAATAAATCCTGCTGAACAAGAACGGTCACGTGCGGCAGCATGGTCTGGATGGCAACGCGATGCGTTGCTGTTGGTGGCTGGCTCCCAAGGTGGTCGATCGCTCCGCCGATCGAACGAATACAGACAGCAACATTCCGACCGACGAGAAGAGTGGTCGATCGCTCCGCCGATCGAACCGGAACCCCTGACAGAACCCCGACCGGCGAGAAGAGTGGTCGATCGCTCCGTCGATCGAATCGGAACCCCTGACAGAACTCCGACCGGCGAGAAGAGTGGTCGATCGCTCCGCCGATCGAATCGGTTGCATTTCAGAGCATGCCGACCAGCGGAGCGGTCGGCGACAAATAGGTCGGCGACAAAAGGGCCATCCAGGCAATCAATGTCGCCGTCACGCTGCACCGCACATCGGTTGAGTTTCATCCACCCAGTCCTCATTTGTTGCGAACGGAAAAACCACCCGCCACAATGGGCGACAATCCGCCATGACCGCTTCATGATGATGGGCGGGCATGTCCGCTCTCACCTCTGCTTCGGGCTTCTTAGGAACACATCATGCGTTGTGGAATTGGGTTGAGTCTGTTTGCGCTGGCTCTTAGCAGCGTCGCTTTTGCCGAAGAGCCGACGCCCGGGAGCGTCTACCGCGCGAATCTCGGAGACGGCGTGTGGTTAGAAACCGTCTACATTCCTCCCGGCGAGTTCTTCATGGGCAGCACACCGGAGGAAAAGCTATGGGCCACCGGAGTCGAAGGCGGGGCGGTTCCGGGAACTGAGCGCGAGCAGTATGAAGGGCAACAGCCGCGGAAAATGCGAGTGGCAGAGGGCTTCTGGATGGGGCGCACCGAAGTGACGGTCGGCCAGTTCCGCCGCTTTGTAGAAGCGACGCAGTATGTCACCGATGCCGAGAAACCTGGTGGTCAAACGCAGTGTTTTAACCCGCAGTGGACTAGTTACAACTTGACGACCGCGGTAACCCACCCCTGGGAACCGATGCCCGGCAAAAGCTGGCGAGACCCCAACTTCCAGTTTCCGCTGCGCGACGATTTTCCCGTGGTGTGTGTCAGTTGGACGGACGCCTGCGCATTCGCCAAGTGGCTCACCGACCAGGAGCGCGCTGCCGGCCGACTGCCTGACGGATATGAATATCGCTTGCCGACCGAAGCGGAATGGGAATATGCCTGTCGTGGCGGAAGCCAGGAAAGTCACTATTTTTGGTGGGGCAACGAGCTGAGCGAAGGTGCCGGGCGATTGAACATCTCGGCAGTCGATTTTCTGCCGGATCGCAAGCAGAAATGGCCGTTGGCCAGCGCCCCCTGGAGCGATGGTTTCGCGTTCGTTGCTCCTGTCGATCATTACGGTGAACGCGGCCGCAATGGGTTTGGATTAGCCGACATGTGCGGCAATGTCTGGGAAGTCGTGCTCGATCACTTTGATCCCACAGGCGGACACGAACAGCTCTACACAGTCAAAGAAAATCCGCGTCCGGTCTGCCGTGGCGGCAATTACTTTGACGTTCCCGGCAACGCTCGCTGCGCGGTCCGGTTAGGCCTCGCTAGTTCCCATTACTCCGACTCACGCGACGGTTTCCGCATTTGCTTGGGGCCGCCGCGCAGCCACGAGTAACACTCTCGGCACCTGTCGGTCGCTTGGCACAACATCTCTCCGCTGCCTCAGCAACGCGACGGCAGCGTTGGCACTGCATTTGCAAACCAGCAGGTTCGGCGGTTACGAGCCGTCTGATTGTGAAACGAGGCAGGACATGAGCTCTAGTGAAGTTCAGTCGGCCAGCACGCAGAAGTCTGCGGTGCTCTCGAACCTGACTCGAGCGATCAAAGAACAGGCATTGGCAGCAACTAGATTTTAATCGGAGAGGTGTGAGATGGGATTGTTAGCTCCCGGGCGTAATGAAAAGATAGGTTGTGCCC
The DNA here is from genome assembly GCA_937904535.1 of uncultured Planctomycetaceae bacterium. GTDB lineage: Bacteria > Planctomycetota > Planctomycetia > Pirellulales > Pirellulaceae > UBA6163. The sequence goes on along the minus strand of CALELC010000561.1, from coordinate 6,629 downwards.
ACTGGATGATCGGCGGCATCATTCTGATCATCGCCGGTATTGGCGCTATGATTGCCGGGGTCTTTGACGCGCTGTTTTAGGATTGCCGATGCTGCTCTCGCGATCGCTCGTTGTGATCCCCGCGGCAGCCCAATGAGGCGGCCCAGCGGGCAGACTTGACCTGCTGAACTTTGATAAGCAAGCTTGTGCTGGCTGTGTCAATTGGCTTGCTGAATCCAGTCTTCATCCAAGCGGACATACTTCATCGTTTTGCCCGCTTCGACGAAGTAGCTGTAGACGACGTGCAACTTTTCATCTTTTCCTTGGATGATCGCCGGATAGTGGTACTGGCCGCTGGAGTGATCCTCTAACGCTCGCGACCACTTCCAGCTTGCTCCTTCATCGTCCGATAGCAGCAGCGATAGCTTTGACCGGCCACGCGTGGTTTCATTGCAGACCAGGACCCAGTGCCCGTTTCGCAGACGTACCGCGTCGAGGCCTGATCCCGGATTCGGGACAGCCATCAACTTCGCAACGCTCCAGCTGAGCCCATCATCTTGCGACTCCGACACCAATACTTTTCCGCCGGCGCCATTGTTTCTCATGTAGGCGACGAGCACGCCATTGTTCCGTCGCAACACGGCTGGCTGGATGTTGCCAAACCCAAAAATCGGTTGGCTCGCGTACCAGGACTGACCGTCATCGTCGCTGATCGCCATGATCGATATCGAGAATGTGTCGGTATACAGCGGCAAGAGAATGCGGCCGCTGGGTAGCACCGTCGGCTTGCAACGAGGTTGCCAGCCGAGCCGCTGATAGAGTTTGTCCGTGAGTCGCTTTTTCGCATCGCCAATCCGCGCGACGAGGTGCGGTGGCAGCGGACTTGGCAGTTGCTGAGCGACCAGTTGGTCGAATACCTGTGTCGCCGCCGCACAAAAATCGTCCGGCTTCAGCAAGACGAGCCCCTGACGATCCCAACGTAGACCATCTGGCGCAGTCGGGTGTTCAGAAACCTGGTAGCGGGTCAGGCACGATTCCCAGCTGTTGGCGATCACGGTGGGCCAAAACAGCCATAGACGCCCCGCATCGTCAACCTGCATGCAGGTGTTGCAGTCGGGAAAGCCGGGTTCGTCAGCCAGCAGAAATGGTTCCGACCACTCCTGGTCGCCTGCTCGCTGCCACGCTCCCATTACGGCGACATCATCGGCTTGCCGCTCCCCGGATCCGCGATACCAAGACACCAACAAGTCACCGTTGGCGAACTCCACAATCCCCGGCGCGTGGTTGTGATGGGTGTCGAGCGGAAAGATCCATTGCGACACCAATCCATCCGTCGCTTCCGCGGACGCCGGCAGGGAAGCGACCGCTTCTGGAGTCTGTGCCCAAACATGCCTGTGCAAGATCAGTTGAAAAACCGCAGGTGAGACAACCGCAAGGGCGGAAGCGAGCAGGTTGCGCATCATGGTCGTTCGTATCAAAGAAGGTGGCTGAAAGGCGGTTGTGGGAGGCAACTCAACCCGAGAACACCGGCATATCCTCTCCTCAGAGAGAAAAGCATCGAGCGTTGTCGAATCCTAACACATTCTGCGTAGGCGTTCCGGTGGCCATGTTTCGGTCGCGGGTCACTAGCTTGGTTGTTTCCCTGAGGCGACGAGCCGTTGCGCAGTGAGAAGGAGATGGTCGCTGTGCATGTCCAGCATCAGCGTTGTCACTGAAATGACTCCGAGGGCAGTGGTGTCGGAACTCAGATGCACTCCATTCATCGGGCGCTGGCAACGGCTCAGGGACATCGTTACAGGATGCCTCCTCGCTGGGAACTTCGCAGCGAAAACCGTGCGATTCATCAAAGGCCGCGGGGGTCCTGAGGTCCAGTGGATCCGGTTGGCTAGGGAATCATCACAAAAGTCTTATGCGTTTGTACGGACGTACACACAGCGCCGTCTTGGCACTTGTCTGATTGCTGAAGCCTCAGTGGTAAGCTGCGTCGGATAGGATGAAGACGCTGCACAGGTTTTCGGCACGGCGGAGGGTCATGAGAATTGCAGAGCGGCTCGAAGCCGTCGTCTCTAAGCATCGCCCTATGTACGAGCGTGAACGAGTGCCGACGGGGACCCGTTGGAGCGTGAGATCCATTTGAAGGCCATTGAGCAGAGCAGGGGCGACGCTGCCGGTTTTGGCAAGGCGCTTCAGGTGGCTCAGTCAGAGCTAAACGCCCTGGAACCGGCTTTTCTGCATTCTGCTGGTCTTCTCATTTCTTAGGAACCCGCTGGGCCGCATGTCACTGACATGGCTGTAGACAGTGGCTCAATGATCTGAGGATCAGCTGTAATCTGAACAAATGTGAATGGCTTTTGAGGTTCCGCCGCGAGTTGTGTGGCGAGCCGCGGGGATGGCACCGCATTAAACTCATCCTTATGCCCAATATTCAGACAGTCGCGACTGCTTTTTAGGCATCTCTTCCGAGGCCCGGGTGCGATTTGTTCATCTGTTTACACCAAACTGCAATTTTTTTCTTGGTCCTTACCCCTCGACCTGTTACGTTAATAGCGAACGAGCCACAGGGCTCGCATCTTTGGCAAATAACTTGGCGCGGCGATTGCTAACGGGCAGTTGCCGTGAAAGGGGACGACGATCAAAGGAGTCGTTGCGCCCATCTCGTGCCTGTCCTTGTCGGGAGACTGCTGTCTTAAGATTTGCTGCCATTCCTCATCCCCACTCGCTTATTGTGGTATTCGAAATGAAACGCATCGGGTTTACGCTGGTCGAGCTGCTGGTCGTGATTGCAATCATTGGTGTTCTAGTTGGGTTGCTCTTGCCCGCTGTCCAATCCGCTCGCGAAGCTGCGAGACGGATGCAGTGCAGCAATAACATGAAACAGCTTGGATTGGCGGTCCACAATTACACGGATTCGTTCAAGCGGATGCCGGCGTCGAGTCGCGGCTATGGCGGATGTATTGGCACTCCAGTGAATGGACAGATTAAGAATGCCAATGGTCTGGTTGCGCTTTTGCCGTATATCGAACTGCAGAACCTATATGAAAAGTTCAATCACAGTGAAGCCTACTCGGTGCACCCCGGTGACCCGCAGCGTGCGACCGGCACCGTGGTGGGCGATCCCGCGACCAACGGAAATGCGGCGTTAGCGTCAACAGTGGTCGAAGCGTTTCTCTGTCCGTCCGACAACAACCCTACCGTCGGAAGGCTGAGTGGACCTCACTATGGACCTGCACCCGGCTTTGTGGGGGCGGCTACTAACTATGATTTCATCGTTTCAGCCGGGACCGAGTTCGGTAACTGCAATAGCTATGCAACGCTCAATGGTTTGACCAAACGCATGTTTGGTGGCGACGTAAACACGCGATTGGCTGAAGTTGTCGACGGTCTGTCGAACACGTTCATGATCGGGGAAACCACCAAACACCATGTGAACGGGGCTGCTTTCGCTTGGGCGTACCGCGGCTGGGTGATGACTGGGATTGATCCGCATTACACTGCTCTCAATGGCGGAATCAATGTTTGGCACCAGCCGTGGGTCCATCCTACCTGGGAAAACCCACCCTTTGTTCCCGTCCGTGGCCGTGCACGGAGTTGGTGGGTTTCAGCTGCCAGCCTGCATCCGGGCGGATGCCATTTTGTAATGGGTGATGCATCGGTGCAGTTTGTTTCACAAACGATTGAAATGGCGATGTTAGAACGGCTGAGTGCGATGGCCGACGGGCAAATTGCCTCGTTGCCAAACTAATTCAGTGTTCCAGTACATGAGGTTACCCGCAAAGGGTCACGCAGTCTTTTTGGGAGTCCCTGGCTATGGCGAAGCGTTGGGTGGTGGGGTTGAAATCCTGTGTGGTGATGTTGCTTGTGGCAGTTGCGGGTTGTGGCGATTCGGGAATGACACTCGTGCCATTAACGGGAACACTCACCTTGGATGGCGAGCCGCTGGCCTTTAAAAGCGTGATGCTGCTGCCGATCGATGGTACGCCGGGGCATGGCGCCGGCGGTTATTCGGACGGGAGCGGCAAGTATTCCTTGCGCGCGATTGTCCCCGGTGCATTGAAAGACTTTCCTGGGTGCCCACCGGGAAGGTATCAGGTTGTGGTGTCCGAACCACAGATACCTATTACCGAGGCCGATCTTGCAAACCCGGCAGCTCAGTTGCCGTCTCAGACCGATGAACCCGCCCCTGCGATCGCATTGGAGTTGACACCTAAGAAACATGTCAAAGGGGCAATTCCACCGATGTACACCTCCAATCTGACTTCTCCGCTGGCGATTGACGTCACGACAGACGTTCAAGTGAAAGATATCGAACTGGCGTCGAAGTATTAAACTCTTGCCGAGCAAAGTTCAGTACTGAGGTTGCGCCACTCGGCATCGATCGATTGACCGCATCAAAGCAACGTTGCCCACGGGCAACGTTGCTCAAGGGACAGTTGTTGTAGATGTGCCGATCCGCCGTTCTCGGCGATCAGGCTGGGGGTAAGCCGAAGCACCCGGCTTCCGATCGCACTAGGGATTCTGGCCGACTTAGACGGTCTTCGCATGGATAGACGTTGTCATCCGTATTGTCAGATTTTGCAGGCGATGACCTGTGGTGGTCTTTGATTGGGGCAAGCGCTCGTCAGGCCGCAGTCGACAGCCGGATTGCGCGGGCCTTCACCGACGTCGGTGCCGCGAATTGTCGGAATGGTGCTTTTGAGTGCCAATGACTCGATTCGGCCGGGTCTGCCTGAGGCGCTCACTTTGACTGCCGGCGGCTGATTGACGAAGTGAATGTCGGTCAGCGAGATGGATGTTGGGCGTCTCGTAGATCGGTTGCAGTTGACGCGTGCCAGAGGTGAGGTCCGGTCTTTTTAGCTCGCTTCGCCACAGCTGTCCGGGGTGGGCAGCTTGCAATTGTCCCTGAGCCTCCGCCGGTCCGATAGGTGCCGCTCCCCATCGGCGCGAGAGCGGCCAGAAATGCGGCACTCGCTGAATCACGCTGTTTGCGTAGAGGGAGGCCAGTTGGAAGCGAACGCGGCCGCCCGGCCACGGCCGTCCCCTCTGAGTGGCGGGCTCGCCGCTGGTGTTATTTTCGGAGCAACCTGCCAGCTAGAGTTTCGCGATTTTGTGGGTCGAGATGGGGCGTGTGCTCGATCTGATGCTGCGCGATTCAGCCTGCCGACCTAAGTCACGGAGCGAACATCGCATCCCCGCCCAAGGATTGGGCAACGCCGACATTCTCACTCAGGGAAGAGAAAGATGCAGATCAGGAAAATTTGGGCCACCTGCTTGGCGGGACTCGTCTCGGTCGCCGGGGCTGCCTCAGCACATGCCGAGCAGGCCAGCTACGCGGAACTGGCGGAACGCTTGGCCCAGTTAGAAGCACAGATGGAAGCGCAGTCCGTGGGTTTGGTCTCGTACCAACACTGCGACGTAGCGGCAGGCAGTGGTTGCTCCGACTGCGATTACGGACCGGCTCACGTCGGTCACGGTGCCTGCAGCACCGGCTGTGGTTGTGCCCCCATCACTTGCCGCACGCCCGCTTGGTATGCCGGCTATGAGCTGACATTTCTGCGTGCCCACGTTGGCAGCAGTGTATTTGCCCCCTTGGGCTGGGATGAAGAGTACGGTGCTGGCAGTCGGTTTGTGTTAGGGTACGACCACGGCAATGGAATCGGCGGTCGACTGCGTTACTGGATGTTCAACCATGGGTTGGACGCCAACGTGGTGCCACTTGGGCTAGGAATCGATATGGATGTGGCAGACGCCGAAGTCACGCTGCAGAACCGGCTGTCCAAGTGGGATCTGCTGCTCTCAGGCGGGGTTCGCTATGCCCGGACAGAATTTTCCGCCCCTGGATTTGAGACTTACTTCGAAGGTGTCGGACCCACGATCTCTTTGGAGACCACTCGCCAGGTTGGCCGCCGTGGGTTTTACCTGCTCGGCAACTTGCGGACGTCGGTGTTGCTGGGCGAAATCCACAATGATTTCTTTCTGGATACCGAAGGCGAGTCGATGGTTGTGCTGGAGAACCAACTCGGCGTGGGTTGGAGCCGGGAGATTGGCCTAGGCGAACTAAACATTCGCAGCGTCTGGGAAACGCAGTACTGGTACAGTAGCTCATTGGGCGAGATTCCCGGAATTGTAGGTCCTGTAACTCCAATTTCCAATAGTCTGGCTCTATCCGGTCCGACGTTGGCGATTGAACTGCGGTATTAGACCTCAGCCGACAGCAGTTAGACTCGCCTGCAGAGTAACGTTAAAGCCAGGGGACGCATTGCAGCCACCGAGAGTCAAATCGGCTCACAAACAGTCGCTAGTCGACACTACGTGAGCTAGGCGGCATGTAAACGCATTCGCCGCTCACGTTTTTGATTACAGCGCCCTGAGGTTTTGAGACAGGCCGACGCCCCCACGCGTCGGTCTGTTTGCATTTCGCCGCAGGACTGTTTGCTCCGAATGTGTGAGGACGAAAGACGGTAACCGTGTCAGTGTGGTCGATCGCTCCGCCGATCGATCAGAGAACCGTTTGACGACGACCGGTTGATCAGCCTAGCCGTCGGGAGACGGGGCGGAGGTGGCAGGAGGCCGCTGTTTCAGTTCACGCTACCTGACTAACTGCTCAAGCAGGACAGGCAGCATTCCTGAACACGCGGCAAGCCGACAGTCCA
>CALELC010000560.1 GCA_937904535.1 uncultured Planctomycetaceae bacterium | reverse complement strand
CGTGTCGGAATGGGGCTTGGTTGGCTGATGATTTTTGGGGGCCTCATTGGCGTACTGTCGGCTCGAACGAGCGCTGCTTCCCCGAATGTCTCGATAGTCGTTGCTGTGATCGGTAGCTTGCTGAACGCTCGGCTGCTGCGCCTGTCTTGGCAGTACGATCGGGCGAACGATTTGACGCCTCGCCCAGGCGACGCAGGTCGAGCTAAATGATCGCATTCTGTAGATTCTCCGAATCAGTCTGGGACTCGATCAACCATTCCTATGTTGCTTCGTCATCCCCTTTTGATCCAGTGGTGAACTCGAGCTGCGCGCCAGTTGAGCGGTCAACGGCATCGATGAAATCAGTGGCGAAGGCCTGAGGCTCGGGCTTCCTGTCGAGTCGTTTGCGAAATTGCGCTCAGATGCTCGTCGTCTCTGTTTCAAGTTCTCGCCGCAGCCCTCGCGAGCTCTAGATCCGAACGGCCATCAGCGGAAGCGAACTTGGTTTGAAAGGAGACGTGTCGGCTCTGCTATCTCAACGGGCGGCAGGTTGCTCGTGTTGCGCCCGTTTGCGTTAGCGATAAAACCGGTCGCGACATAGTCACCGAACTGAATGCTACGGAACGGAGTGGCGACCGAATCCGGATCAGGATCGGATAGGAGCTTGTCAGTTCCAGGGGCGCGCCCTTCGAAGCCACAGCCCATACAGAAGTGACGTCTGTTCGCTGCCTCCACGGCAAATCCTTGTGTCACCCCATGAATACCAGGTGAGGAGGAACTGATGAGTCTAGCTTTGCTGTCAGTGAAGCGCTTCTCCCTACGAACGCTGCTGATTGTGACGGCAATGTTTGCCGTCTTTGTGGCAACGCCTCTGCGGCGCGCCGCGATTCAGAAGCGTGGGCGTGAATGGGTGGCTGCGCAAAACGGTCAGGTGATGTTTTCATACAAATATGATCCGATTGCGGACCAGTGGAATCACGATGAAAGACTGCGTGTACCTGAGTGGGTGGTCGGTTTATGCGGTATTGATCTGTTTGATTCGGTCGACACCGTTGTGCTTGATAACACGCTCGTGACAGACCTTTCGCCGATTACCGATTTACAGACTCTGCGAAATCTCGCCATCGTCATCGAAATCGCGGAGGATCTCGACTTTTCACCCTTGGCTAAACTGCCGAGGCTACAGCGTTTGCACCTCGATTACACGAACATTAGCGCGGAGCGACTTGCCGAGCTGCGTGCTCTTCTGCCGAATGTCCGCGTCGATGCGACCAATCATCCGCCACCTGAAAGGAGCCAATGAGGGGCTGCGCTTATTAAGCCGATGCGGTGTGTCCAATTGAGGCCCGATCGCGCAGCTGCCTTTTGCAACCCGCTGTGGCCTGGCGGCTACGTTTGCAGCGTGCGCACCGGCATTGGTGGGAGCGATTCTAAGAAAGTGCGTCCGTACGGCTTCGACTTGATCCGGGGGTCGAGCACGACGACGATTCCGCGATCGGTTGCGGTGCGAATCAGCCGCCCGAAACCTTGGCGGAATTTGATTACCGATTCGGGCAATTGGTAGTCACGGAAGGGGTTGCCACCGGCGTTTCGGATGGCTTCCAGGCGGGCCTGCAGCAGCGGATGATCCGGCACGCTGAACGGCAGTTTGGTAATGATCACGTTCTGCAGCGCGTCGCCGGGCACATCGACCCCCTGCCAAAAGCTGTCGGTTCCGAACAGCACGCTGCGCCGAGTGGTTTTGAAGCGCTCGATGAGCTGCGTGCGGTTCAGGTCTCCAGCCTGGCTCAGCAGCAACATCTCCTGTTCATTGAGCCATGGCAGAACCGCGGCGGCGGTGCGTTTGAGCAGGTCGTAGCTGGTGAAGAGGACAAACGCATGGCCATCGCTGTGGCTGAGAAATCGTTTGATTTGGGCCGGCAGCGCGGCTTCAAACTCGACGCGTTGTGTTGACGGATCCGGCAGACCTGTGACCAGCATCACTTCTGCTTGGCGATCGTAATGAAAGGGGCTGCCGACGCGCACGGACAGTCCGCCGCTGAGCCCGATTCGCGAGCGAAAGAAGCTGAACTGATCGTCCTTGCCAACCGCTAAGGTGGCGCTCGTCATGATCACGCTTTTGATGCTGCGGCTTTGAAATAGTTCGCTGCGGAGCGCGGCGCCGACATCAATCGGGGCAGCGGCCAGCGTGATCCGCTCGTTGCCGCGCCGCGCCTGCTCGCGTTCGATCCAGTAAACCGCATCTTCGACAGTTTGCTGGTTCCAGTTCTTCAGTTCCGCCGATAGACCAAGGAGTCGGTCGTGGGCGGAATC
>CALELC010000559.1 GCA_937904535.1 uncultured Planctomycetaceae bacterium | reverse complement strand
ATCCTAGATGGCCGTTGGGGCGAGATGTTCAAGTCTCAGCAATGCGAATGATAAAACCCGGATTGCCTCATGTGCCTACCACACCGCCCCATAACTGCTGCAATGGGCAATTTGAATAAAAGGAGCTTGGTGCAGCACACAAACGCCCGCGCCACCCAGTCACAGCGCTCGTTTGCGCCGCCTCTGTAGTCGTACGTACGAACTTCGCCCGTGCTGCGTGCGTGCGAAATCGCAATCCAGCTGATAGGCGTGAACGCACAGAGGCTCATTCAATTAGCACTGCATCGCGCTGCAGCTGTGTATGATAAATGCTTAACAGTTAACCAGGCGGTGCTGCTTGCATACGAATGAGACAGGACACGATCGATCTTGAATCGCCACTTTGACGATTGGCACTAAGCCGCTAATACATTGCTTGACAAGTACTTATGGCTGTAGGACAATCGGCGCACCCAGGGCGTGAGTCGTGTGCAGAGCAAGCGTGTCGGCGGGGGCTGGCCGCTGACGAGCAAGCCAATCAGGGTTGTGCGGCAACAACCAGCGCGGCTCGGCCTGGGAATATCGTCCCGCGTCCGCCGCTTCGCCACCTGATCTCTGCCTCGCGTCCGCTGTCTGGTTGATCTTCGATGCTGCACCGTGTTCCTGTTGAAACGCTCGGCCCGCGCGGCGAGGCGATGGCCCACGCGATCACCAGTTGCGTTCACTGCGGGTTTTGCTTGCCAACCTGCCCCACGTACGAGGTGCTGGGCGACGAATCGGATTCGCCGCGCGGTCGAATTTTCTTGATGAAGGAAGTGCTTGAGGGGAACCTTGAGCCCGACCAAGCGGCGCCGCACCTGGATCGTTGCCTCGGATGCGTGGCGTGTCAGACGGCTTGCCCTTCGGGAGTGCAGTATGGCGAGCTGATCAGCTCGTACCGTGCGCTCCATCCAGTGCCTCAAGCGCGGAGCCGTTGGGCTCGGCTGCGGCGGCGGATCGCGTCTCTCACCGTTCCCTACCCAAAGCGATTTGCGCTGGCGATGCGGATGGGACGGTTGTCAAGGTCATTGGCAAAGCTCGCCCCTCGCGGCATGCGCCCGCTCGTCGATCTGATTCCGGAGAACCTACCAGTGGCCGAGGCGCCGCCAGAGTTTTCTCCTGCAATCGGAACTCAGCGCGCGACGGTGAGTCTGCACATCGGTTGTGCCGCGCAGGTGCTGAATCCCGATATCACTTCCTCAGCCATCCGCGTGCTCACCCGCGCCGGAGTTGCCGTGCGAGTGCCGCAGTCGCAGGCCTGCTGCGGCGCCCTGCACTGGCACGTCGGCGATGCCAAGCACGCTGCCCAGCTCGCCAAGCGAAATCTGGATGCTTTTGCGGGACTGCCCGATGCGATCCTGACGACGGCGGCGGGGTGCGGTAGCGGGATGCATGAGTACCCGCTGATTTTGGCTGGCCACGAGCGCGACGCCGACGCGCAGAAGTTTGCCCAGCGGGTGATGGACGTGAGCGTGTTCCTGGAGCGTTTGGAACTGGAAGAAATGGCGGTCGAGCGTCCACTGCGCATCGCCTACCACGATGCCTGCCATCTTGCGCATGCTCAGAAGGTTCGGCAGCCGCCACGTGAACTGCTGCGGCGAATTGAGGGAGTCACGCTCGTCGAACTCGCTGATGCCGAGTTTTGTTGCGGCTCCGCCGGCACCTACAACATCGATCAGCCCGAAATCGCCGCGGAACTTGGGGCGCGAAAGGCACAGGCTGTAATTGCAGCGGATTGCGACGTGGTGGCGCTAGGTAATATCGGCTGCCAGGTGCAGATCGAACAGCACCTGCGTAAGGCTGGTAGCTCGATTCCCGTGCTGCATGTTGTGCAGATTCTCGATCGCGTGCAGCGTGGTGAACTCAGCGGACTCAGCCGTCAACGTTCGGCATCCCCGTGATCCGATTGCTGTACATCGCCAAGCGGCCCAGAATCACATCGATCAGTTCCTGGCCGGTGCCATGAGCCTCCAGCACCTCGATCATGTGTCGGATCAGGCGCGAGTAGTGCTTTTCTTGAATGCCCAGTCCGCGGTGAAGATCGGTTAACTCGGTATCGCTGTACTGCACGGGATCGTCGGCAATTACGGCTACAATTTGAGCCTTCACTTGGCTGAGCTGTTGCGGATCCGCTTGCTCAAAAATCGCGCGCAGCTCTTCATCGGTGTAGGCACGCTCGAATGCGGCATCAACCATGACTGCGACGCGGTTTGATCCGCCAAGGGATTCGACTGATTGGGGGTCTTCGCTCATAGGTCGTGGATGATTGGCTGCGGACGGGAAAACAGGAGAAACGGGATCGGTGCTGTCGACACCTCGGTGATCAGCCTAAGGTATTGGAAGGTCAATCGAAACTCAGGTGCAATTCATCTCCGCCATTGTCGAGCCGCGAAGCAGGCTGGCCGTTACTTGCTAGGGGCTGCGATTCCTAATTGGCGACGTTTGCCCGCCACGCTCGCTGTCGACAACTTCAATCGTTTGGCGATGACTGCATCCGGCTTCGTCCCGAGCAGCGCGAGCGTTTTTTCATTCCAGCGTTTGGCCTGCGTCACGGCTACAGGATTGGGAATGCCTAACGCCATCCGTTTGGCGCTGACCTTCCGCCGCGAGATCTTCATCCGCCGTGCGATTTCCGAGTCCGTGAGTTTGCCGAGCATCGCCAGCTCAGCTTTCGTCCAAACCCTCGCTGTGCGGCCCTTTTGCACAGCACTGATCCCCAGCGCCACCCGTCGCGTGGCGACGGTCGATTGGTCAAGTTGCAGCCGCCGCGCGATTTCCGAGTCCGAAAGCTTGCCGAGCCACGACAGTTCGCGTTTAGTCCAGCGATGTCGCTTTTGTTCGCGCGAAGGTCCGAACGGCTTGATCCCCATCCGCACGCGCCGCGAGAACACGGCATTGGCTGTGATCCCGAGCTTGGCGGCGAGCTGCGCGTCGGGCATGGTGCCCAACAGTGCGATGGTCTGCGGAGTCCAATTCCCTCGAATCGCCGGCGGAATTCCGCGCTGACGTCGTTGACTGCGGATGAGCGCCACCGGGACCGACTCTTCGGCCGCTAGCTGGGTATCGTTGACCTTGCCGAGACGGTTGATTGCCTTTCGCGAGAGTCCGACCATGATTTAGGATCCTGGATGAGTGACAGAGGCAAGGGGGCGACGCTGTTCTCAGTCCGTGAATGATGCAATCCTGAAGGGGACATCACACAACAGTAAGTTAGCTTGACATCCCCCAGGAGGTGCGTCCAGAGCCACACGGCGGTGTTTTGTCAAAATGATCCGAATACAGGAAGGATGTCGGATGTAGCGAATATCGGGCCCGTCCGATTACGAGCGTTGGTCGATCGCTGCGGAATGATCGGCTGCTCCCAATCATTCGGCCGATACCGTTTGTAGGCTCTCTGATTCTGTACTTGTCCGAGGAACTTATCATGTCTAGCTCGACGAGCCTCCGACCCTCGTCGCTTCACACGCAATCGACTGCGAAGCTGCTGCGAGTTGTGCGAGCGATTGCGATTGCTCTGGTGACAGTCGCTTGTGCTTGCCTGGCCGGCGGAATGGCAGACGGCTAGTCAGCAGATCTACCACGCTGCCCCCGCAGTCCTGGCGGGCCGAGTCATCCGGCCTAAGCCGGCTCCTGCACAGTCCTGTCCCGTTGCCCCGTTGTACGACTTAGCCGACATGTCCCCTCTGATCTATAAAGTGCTCAGCGATACGGAGTGGCATGCGGCGACTCTGTGTGGTGAGTTCACGGGCTCGGTCGTGGATAAACGCGACGGCTACCTTCACTTCTCGACAGAGCCGCAACTGTTCGAAACGGTGCGAAAGCACTTCGCGGGTCAAACCAACCTCGTGCTCTTGAGCGTCCGAGCGGAGGACCTCGGTGCGGCCGTGAAATGGGAACCGTCGCGAGGTGGCGACCTGTTTCCGCACCTCTATGGGCCGCTGCCAGTTTCGGCAGTGATCTCCGTCAGCCTGCTGCCGCTCGGTCCCGATGGCGTTCATCAGTTCCCGAACCAGCTCGCTGGCCGAGAATAACCCATACGCGATAAAGCGGACTGTCCCGCCGCTGCACCCTGGACGAAAGCTGGCACGCTAACGATGATTTGGCCCTGAGTCATCCTAGCGCAACCTTCTTTCCCACGAGTCATTCAGTCCAGATGCAATTTCAGATCACACTTCTTCCCGGCGATGGAATCGGTCCTGAAATCGTGGCCGGAGCCGCCCGTGTCTTGGACGCCGTCGCGTCGTTGAGCGGTTTTTCGGTTTCCTACAGCGAGCATTTGATCGGCGGGATTGCGATCGATCAGACCGGCAATCCACTCCCACAGGAGACAATCGACGCCTGCCGTAGCAGCGACGCGGTGTTGCTCGGCGCGGTGGGTGGCCCCAAGTGGGACGACCCGACGGCCAAGACACGCCCCGAAGCGGGCTTGCTGGGGATTCGCAAAGCGTTGTCGTTGTTCGCCAACTTGCGTCCGATCGTGCCGTTTGATGAGCTGCTCGATGCGTCGCCGCTGAAGCGCGAGATCATTCAAGGGACCGACATCCTGTTTGTGCGCGAACTGACCGGAGACGTGTACTTTGGCGAATCCGGCCGTACCGGATCGGGACAAGAGGAGACGGCGTACCAGCAGATGGTCTACAGCGTCGCTGAAGTCGAACGCGTCGTTCGCTTGGCGGCTGAGGCTGCACGCGGCCGGCGCAATCGTCTCACCAGCGTTGATAAGGCAAACGTGCTGGAACCGAGCCGCTTGTGGCGACAGACGGCAGCTCGCGTGATGCGGGACGAGTTCCCTGATGTCACTTACGACGTGGTGTTGGTCGACGCGATGGCGATGCACCTGCTGAGTCGCCCGCGTGACTTCGATGTCGTGGTCACGGCGAATCTGTTTGGTGACATTCTCACCGACGAAGCGTCGATGCTGCCAGGTTCGCTGGGGATGTTGCCCAGCGCCTCGATCGGAGCCAGCGGTCCCGGGCTGTATGAGCCGATTCACGGTTCAGCTCCGGACATCGCAGGCAAAGGGATCGCCAATCCGCTGGCCACGATTTTGGCCGTCGCGATGATGCTGCGTCACTCGCTCCATCAAGAAGCCGCGGCGGTTAAAATCGAGGACGCCGTCAGACGGGTGCTGGCCGACGGGTTGCGAACGGCAGATATTGCTAAGGGTTCGCCCAGTGGTTCACAGCCGCTTTCGACCGAAGACATGGTCGAACCCGTTCTGGCTCGACTTCAGTGAACCTGCCGCCGCTGGCCCTCGACATGACACTTGCCATGGCCATGCAGTGGGCCCCTGGTCTGCTGCAACAACCGGAAATCGCCCCGGAGCTGAACGATCCGATGTGGCTAACGACGCGCACGTTCGTGTTGCTGGCCGTGATTTTGGTTTCACTGTCGATCGCGACGGTGGTCGCCGCGCTGATGTCGCGGCGTGAGAAATTATCGATCGAAGCGGCGATGCTCGATCGCTTTAACCACAAGCTGCGTGTGTGGTGGATGATGACAGGAATTCTGGTAATCGGGTTCCTGTTGCATTTCACCGGGACCGTGCTGCTGTTCGGGTTGGTGTCGTTCTGGGCGCTGCGCGAGTTTGTGACGATGACACCGACGCGGCGCGGCGACCACCGCACGCTGTTCTGGGTGTTTTTCATCTTTCTGCCGCTGCAGTATCTGTTGGTCCTGTTCGGGAGCCATCCTCCGCACTGGCTATTCGGCAATCGGCAAATCGACTTCTATGAGCTGTACAGCATTTTCATTCCGGTCTATGCCAGCCTGTTCATCCCCGCGCGGATTGCACTCTCGGGAGACTCCAAGCGGTTTCTGGAACGCAGCGCGATCATCCAAGCGGGTTTGCTGATCTGCGTTTATTCGCTGTCGTACGCTCCGGCACTGCTGGATTTGGACCTGGTCCGCACCGACGGAACGCCTTGGAAAGGCAGCAACCTGAGCTTGCTGGTATTCATGCTGTTGATTGCACAGCTCGCCTCGGTACTTGAACGCGGCTGGAGCCGACTCGCCGGGACGCGATTGCTGGCTGAGAAGATCAACGCCAGTCGTACCTGGGAGGGGTTGTTTGGATCGATGGTGACCACCGGCTTGATCGCCTCGGCACTTTACTGGGCTACCCCGTTCATGCCGTGGGAAGCGGGAGTCATCGGGGCTGTGGTTACGATCATGGCGATCGCCGGCACATTGACAATGAGTGCAATCAAACGCGATCGCGGCGTGACCGACACCGGAACGTTGGTTCAAGGACATGCCGGCGTGCTGGACCAGATCGATAACGTCTGCTTTGCCGCGCCGGTTTTCTACCACGTCACCCGCTTCTTCTACACCTGATCCGCTGATGCCACTGACGCTCTACGACACGCATGCGCACCTGACCGACGAGGCGTACGCGGACACGCTCGACGGAGTGCTAGCCGAAGCGAAAGCAGCGGGACTGGTGGCGATCAACGTGATCGGGTTCGATGCGGCGACGAGTGTCGCGGCGTGCGAACTGGCCACCCAGTATCCCGGCTTTCTTTACGCAGCCGTGGGGATCCAACCCAATAGCGCTGGCGCGGCTGCGCCGGAGGACTGGGGAGTGATCGAGCGACTGGCGGTGCAGCCTCAGGTCAGGGCGATCGGGGAGACCGGACTAGACCGATATTGGGACAGTACGCCGCTGGACGTACAGCAAGATTACTTCGAGCGGCACATTGCACTCGCTGCGGCGACGGAGCGGCCGCTGGTAATTCACATGCGCAACAGCGGCGCGGAGATCATCGATCAACTTCGTCCGCATGCAGCCAAGGGTCCAATCCGCGGGGTGATGCACTCGTTTACCGGCGACTGGGATCTGTGCCGCGTCTGTCTTGATCTGGGGTTGATGATCAGCTTCGCCGGAATGTTGACGTTTAAGAAATCGCAAGAACTTCGCGACGTGGCCGCGCGAGTGCCGCTGGATCGGCTGCTGGTTGAGACCGATTGTCCTTACCTCAGTCCCGAACCGTTTCGCGGTCGTCGCCCGAATGAGCCAGCGCGGGTGGCCCATACCTTGCGTGTGCTGGCCGAGTCGCGCGGTGAATCAGCCGAAGTACTCTCGCTGCAAACGACCCTCAACGCCCGGCGACTGTTCGGCATTGAATAATCCCGCATCTGTTCTCACGAATGCGGTGTGGCGGCGGCTTGCCGGTTTACGGTTGAACCCTTAACCTGCTAGACAGCAAAGTCATGGGGTGACCGCTGCGCCTGCGGGGCGTCTGGCAAAGCCCGCGGGGGCTTCAGAACAACGGCCCGAGAGCGAAAGGCCGTCACCGCTGTGCGACGCGAGGCACGACTGCAACGGCCGCCCTCGCTCTGTGATCAATGTACTGTTTGGGGGCCATTCCCCTTCCGCTTGCGATCCCAAACGCTGATGTAACGTCAGCACCGCTGATATGCCGACCACCGTAAAACCTGCAAAATTAGCTCTTGAAGACGGCACCGTTTACACAGGCGTGTCGTTCGGCGCCGACGGTGAAGTCGACGGCGAGGTCTGTTTCAACACCTCGATGACGGGCTATCAGGAAATCCTGACCGACCCGAGTTATCGCGGCCAAATCGTCACGATGACCTACCCGCAGATCGGCAACTACGGCGTATCGGAGGCGGACAACGAGCACCTTCGCCCGTCGCTGTCGGGCTTCATCGTCCGCGAAGACAGCCGGATCTACAGCAACTACCGCTCGGAAGGCTCGCTGAGCGACTTTCTGGTCCGGCACGGGATCGTAGGGCTCGCTGAGATCGACACCCGCGCACTGGTGCGCCGCATTCGCAACTCCGGTGCGATGCGAGGGGTGATCTCCACGGTCGACCTCGACGATCAGTCGCTGGTGGCCAAAGCCAAGGCTTCGCCGGGACTGGTCGGCCGTGACCTAGTCCGCGAAGTAATGCCCAGCAGCGTTGCTCAGTGGAATCAGTCGCTTGACCAGTGGACGTCGGTTGATTGCCATAACAAAGATGGCCAAGTAGGGCCGCACGTGGTCTGCATGGACTTCGGCATGAAGTGGAACATCCCGCGACACTTCTGCGCTCGGGGCAACCGCGTCACCGTCGTGCCCGGCAATACCGGAGCACAAGAGGTGTTGGACCTCAATCCCGATGGCGTGTTTCTGTCCAATGGCCCCGGCGACCCCGAGCCCTTGACCTACGCTCACAAAACGATCGCCGAATTGATCGGCAAGACGCCCATCTTTGGCATCTGCCTCGGGCACCAATTGCTCGCGCTTGCCTGCGGAGCCAAGACTTCGAAGCTGAAGTTTGGTCACCGTGGAGCCAATCAACCGGTCCTGGATCTGCAAACCGGCAAGGTCGAAATCACGACACAGAACCACGGGTTCACCGTCGATGCAGATTCTTTGCCGGATTGCCTTGAAGTGACGCACCGTAACTTGAACGATGATACGATCGCCGGAGTTCGCCACCGCGAATCGGCGGCGTTTGCGGTGCAGTACCACCCCGAGGCCGCCGCTGGCCCGCACGACAGCCATTATCTGTTCGAGCGGTTCCAGAAGATGCTCTGATTCGACAAAGGTGTGCCCTGCAAGCCGCCGATGCGGCAGAGCACACTCCAGGTTGCTCCTCCCGGACACCGCCATCGCGATTGATGATGGTGGGCGGTCGGCGAGTGTTCTTCCGAGTTGACGTTGATCGCTGGTTTCCGCTCGCATGCGAGTACGGCGATAGCTGAGCGCTCTCAGGATCGGCCGGGATGCTCAGCCGCGAACTTTCGTTCGCGGCTCACAAGATGAGGATGAGCCAGTGGATTGCGCACGGCAAGCTTACGGCTCCCAGTCCTCCGGCAGACTCAGCGACCAGACCTCGCTCGAGAGTGGCTGCGCGTGACCGCCATCGACCCACAGCTTGTCC
>CALELC010000558.1 GCA_937904535.1 uncultured Planctomycetaceae bacterium | reverse complement strand
AAGCCAGTGCCACACGCGTGTACCGCCCGCCATGCGGTTGGCGATAGGTCCCGCCATGCCCCACATCGAGATTGGTCATCGCAATCGGCACATGCTGCACGCGAGAAAAATCATCCATGGCATTCTCATAAGCGATATCCGAGGGGCCGCCCATGATGTACAGCACCGGCGCGTGCAACTTCTTCAAATCTTCTTTGGTCAACCCGGGCATCAGCGGTCGCGGAGAACGCTGGGGCAGCACACCGCTGTTGCAAACGACTGAAGTCGAGATCCGCGGATCATCGGAAATCTCGATCGCCTGCAAGCCGCCGCACGACATCCCCATCGCAGCGACTTTGGAAACGTCGATCTTGCCAAAGTAGCTGCTGCCCTCGCGCTGGTTCTCCGCCACGATCCAGTCGAGCGCGGCGAGCAGTTGGCTGGACTGCGTTCGCTGTCGCGACGTTTCGTCACGGGACTCGATCTGATCGAGCAAACCGATTCCCAGAATGATGTAACCGTGAGAAGCGATTTCATTGAGGAAGTTCTTGTGTTCCTCCGTTGTATTGGCACAGGCCCCGTTGCCCCACAGCAATACGGGAAGCTGTTGTGGTTCGCCAAATGCCGCCAAATCACGTGGGCGATAGATTGTCATGCCCGGCAACGCTGCATCTTCGGTCGCAATCGCTGAATAAGGCCCGGTACCACCGTCTTCGATCACCACGCTGCGGCCAACTGCTTCCTCGTCATTTTCCGAAGCGTTGCCTGGTGCTGTGTTCAAGATGGCCTCGAAAGCCGGCTTGGGTTGGTTGTCGGCGTCAAACAGCAGCGGATGTTGGCCCCGTCGCCAGGTGCGTCGATCGTTCAGCCCCCAGAATGTCACCCGTTCGATCACATCTTCATGCTTCTTAAAGATCGTAAACAGCTTGGCGTAATCCTCAGCCTGCTGCTGCAAGTCCTCAGCGGTCGCGGGCGTCGCGGGACGTCCACGTCCTGGCCCGACTCCCGGCCCGAATCCAAATCCCGGCCCAAACTGCCCGCCGGATGCGCCGCGAATAGTGACGTCGAGTTCGGTGATGCTGACCTTCAGTCCCAGCGCTGCGTAGTTGGAGATCGCTTTGTCGATAGCTTCGAATGGCACCCGCCCTGCCCTCCAGTGCCCCTGAATGCCGACCGCGTCAATCGGTGCTCCTTCTTCGAGCAGGCGTTTGAGCAACACCAGCGAACTTTCGTGCTTCGCTCCTGATTCAATGTTGTAATCATTGTAGTACAGCACCGCGTCGGGATCGGCTTGGCGGGCAAACTGAAACGCCAGTGTTAAGAACTCAGGGCCCAGCGCTCGCAGCCACGGAGAATCTCGTAGGTTCTCGGTCCTAGCGGTTTCAGCGTCGCCGCCATCGTTGATTGCTTCGTTGACCACATCCCAACTTTGCAGCTTTCCCTTATAGCGGCCGACGAGTGTCGTGATGTGATCCTTCATCCGCTGTTTGATCACCTCCTTGTCGCCCCCTTCAAAGAACCAGTTGGGAGTCTGGGCGTGCCAAACCAGCGTGTGCCCATGAACGGTCAACTGATTTTGCACTGCCCATTCAACCAAGGCGTCGGCTCGCTCAAATCGCCAGCGGCCGGCTTGTGGCTGGATCGCCTCCGGCTTCATGCAGTTCTCAGGAGTTACCGCTCCAAACTGCTTGGCAGCGAGTTCCAGTTCCTGTGGTGAGTATCCTGTCGGAATATCGCCAGCCAACCCAACTAAGAAGGAATCGGCAAAGGCGTCTTTGATAGTCTGATCCCGGGCAGCTGCTGGCTTTTGTTTCTGAAACAGCAGCGGCGCAAACTCCTTCAAGCTGCGTCGCCAAGATTGCCACTCATGCCCCGTCTTCGGTGAAACGTAATAGTGAGCATTGACTCCAGCTGCTTTCAGCGCATCGACTGAGGCCTGCGGATTCCCGCCCCGGCGAGTCTGTCCGCCATCGACCTCGTGGCCCCCATAGCTCACAAAGACTAATTGGTTTCGCTGCTTAAAGGCCTCTAAGTCTTGCAGATCTTCGGGTGTGATGGTGCTGCCGCTAAACAAGCCGATGTGCGAAAACAAGTCGAGGTTGCGAAGCGTGATCGCTTTGGTCTGCATGCTCCCCATCGACAACCCTGCCATCGCCCGATGCTCGGGCTCAGTCAGCGTGCGAAAGTTCGCATCCACATAGGGAATCAACTCTTTGATCAGCACCGTCTCAAACGGTTGGATGTCATAGTTTCGCAGTCCGCCCATACGGGTTTCGTTGGTCATCCCGTAGGTCATAACGATCAAAAATGGCCGCGACTTTTGTTCGGCGATCAGGTTATCCATGATCAAACCGGCGTGCCCCTGAACGCTCCAGCCATACTCATTCCCCCCCCAGCCATGCTGCAGATAGAGAACGGGATAGCGTTCTTCCCCGCTTTGGTCGTAGCCGGGTGGCGTGTAAATGAAGGCGCGGCGGTGGGTACCGGTGCTGGGTGAGGGAAACAAAACTTCCCGGATATGACCGTGAGG
>CALELC010000557.1 GCA_937904535.1 uncultured Planctomycetaceae bacterium | reverse complement strand
TGGTGCTGCCATGGGTAGCCTTCCAGCGCTCGGTGCACTGCTTCTCGGCATCCAGTGGGATGATGTGGAACCCGAGAATGTAGATCCCGCCAGGGCGTAAATGATCGGCCACCGACTGCAGATGGCTGACCGCTGCCTGCTCCGTCGTCAGATGTCGGAACGTGTTGAAAGTGCAGTACGCGGCATCGAACGGTCGCGGTAGATCCATGCAGGTAAAGTCGCCTTGCACGAGCGTCGCCGTCAGTCCCCGTCGCCGCAATTTGCGGCGCAGGTAATGGAGCGACGGGGCGCTCAGATCGACCCCCGTAACGTCCAGGCCGCGGTTGGCCAGCGCCGTGACGAGCCGCCCGCTGCCACAGCCAGGCTCAAGCACACGCTGCACCGGCCCGTCAACGTAGCGCTCAAACGCGGCCTGGAAAAACTCGATCTCGCTGGCCGTCTCGTCGCGAAACACCATGTCGAAGTACTGCGGATAGTCGTACCAGTTGGCCTGCTCGCGGGCGCGCTGGGCGGGGGTGCTCATCGATGAGATTTTGGGTGAAATCGGTTAACGCGGCGCCGGCGAGTTCGGGTAGGACGCCAGGGGAAGACACCGCTTGAGCACCGGAGCGAGCGACCCAATCGAGGCCAGCAGCGCTCCTCTCCGCAGTTCGAACTCGTTCAACCACCGCAAAGCGAGGAATGGCGGCAGCATAATCGACGAGTTGGCACTTTATCCACGCTGCTCTGTCAACATTGCCGTAGCCAACGCCTGTCCTACAGTTCATAATCAGTCAGAGTGTGGAACGCTCAAACTTTCCCACCCCCCGCTTGCTGTTCATTTCCTGCCTGCCGCCACTCCATGCTTGGCGGACTCGCTCGCTGGCCTGCATGATCACTCATTGATGAACACCTATAGCATCGATTACGTCGACGATTTGTTTGTCCAATATGTCCGCGATCCGGCGAGTGTATCGGAGACCTGGCGGGCCTACTTTGAGCAGTTCCTGATCACGAATAACCTCGCGGGCGAAGACGCTCAGCAATCAGACGGGGCGGTCGGATCAGCTTCCCATGATGGTCACACCGCTGGGCTGCGTCGTGACGCTGCCGCTTCGGCAGACGCGCAACCGCCCGCGAAGACGACGGGGTCCGGCAGTGAAATCACTGACCAGATGCTCTGGATGGCACGGATGCAGGACCGAGTGGATCAACTGGTGCGGGAGTACCGGGTCCGCGGGCACCTGGTCGCACAGTTGGACCCGCTGGGGCTGACGCGACAGGGGACGGCTGAGCTCAGTCCGGAGGCTTATGGCCTAAGCGAGTTGGATTTGTCGCGGCCGTTCGAAGCGTCATCTCTGGCGAATGTTTCCGGCGGAACATTGCACGAGATTCTCAACCGGCTCCGCAACACTTATTGTCGCAGCATCGGTGCGCAGTTCATGCACATCGACAATCGCAACATTCGCGATTGGTTGCAGCGGCGGATGGAAACGACCGAGAATCGCCTCGAACTGTCCCACGATGTGCAGCGGCGGATCTACACGCGGCTGGCCGATGCGTCGATCTTTGAAGAGTTCGTGCGGCGGAAGTTCGTCGGTGCGAAAACGTTCTCGCTGGAAGGGGCCGAGAGCCTGATTCCGATGCTCGACCTGGCGCTCGAGAAAGCAGGTCAGCACCAGGTGAAGGAAGTCGTCATGGGGATGGCCCACCGCGGCCGCCTCAACGTCATGGCGAACATCCTGAAGAAGCGGGCGATGAACATCTTCTGGTCATTCGAAGACCCGGATCCGGCCCGCAGCCGAGGTGGCGGTGACGTGCGCTATCACCTCGGCTACAGCAGCGACTGGACCACGGCCTCCGGGGCAACCATTCACATTTCACTGTGTTTCAACCCCAGTCACTTGGAGTTCGTCAATACGGTGGCGCTGGGCCGCACGCGGTGCAAGCAGGACCGTATTGGGGACACCTCGCGAACCGAAGTGATGACGATCTTGATCCACGGCGACGCAGCGTTCGCTGGCGAAGGGATCGTGCAGGAAACACTGAACCTCAGCCAGCTGTCGGGCTACAAAACCGGCGGCACGCTGCACATCGTCATCAACAACCAGATCGGTTTCACGACGGAACCGCATCAAGGTCGCAGCACGACTTATGCGACCGACATCGCCAAGATGCTGCAGATCCCGATCTTCCACGTGAACGGCGAAGACCCCGAAGCGGTCGCTCAAGTCGTCTCGATGGCGATGGACTTCCGCAAGCAGTTCCATCGGGATGTCGTGATTGATCTGTACGCGTTCCGCCGCTGGGGACACAACGAAGGCGACGAACCGCGGTTTACGCAGCCGCAGATGTACGGCGAGATCGATAAGCGTCCGAGCGTGCGCCAGAACTACCTCGACCGCCTGCTCGAACTGGGCAAGATGACGCAGGAAGAAGCGGACCTGATCCAACAGGAGCGCACCGAGAAACTGGAAAGCGAGTTTGAAGCCAGCCGCAACGAACCGTTCAAGCCCGATACCCAGACCCTTTCGGGCGCATGGGCGAAGTACTTCGGGGGACACGAGCCGGCGGGCCCACCGGTCGACACGACCTGCGACGCCGAGACACTCGGCACCCTGCTCGATCGATTGACTCGATTGCCAACTGGTTTCTCGGCCAATAAGAAGCTGAAACGCCCGATGCAGCAGCGGCGTGCTATGGCCACCGGCAAAACGCCGCTGGACTGGGGGACCGCCGAAGCGGCAGCCTTCGCATCCTTGCTGGTCGAGGGACGTTCGGTGCGGCTCACAGGACAAGACGTCGAACGCGGGACATTCAGCCATCGTCATGCCGTGCTGCACGATATGGTCAACGGTGAAACCTACACGCCGCTGAATCATTTGCAGGAAGGGCAGGCGAAGATCGAGATCGTCAACAGCCCGCTGAGCGAAGCCGGCGTGCTGGGTTTCGAATACGGCTACTCGCTCGATCACCCCGATGGGCTGGTTGCGTGGGAGGCGCAGTTCGGTGACTTCTGGAACGTCGCCCAGGTGATTGTTGACCAGTTCATCGCCAGTGCCGAAGACAAATGGAATCGGCTCAGCGGACTGGTGATGTTGTTGCCCCATGGTTTTGAGGGCCAAGGGCCGGAGCACTGCAGCGCGCGAGTCGAACGCTTCCTGATGATGTCGGCTGAGCACAACATCCAGGTCGTCCAGCCGACGACGCCGGCACAATATTTCCACTTATTGCGTCGACAGGTGCTGTCGCCGTGGCGAAAGCCGCTCGTCGTGCTGACGCCCAAGAGCCTGCTGCGGCACCCGTCCGTGGTCAGCCCGCTGAGCGAGTTCACGCATGGGATGTTCCGCAAAGTGTTGGGTGACCCGGAAGTCTCGGGCGACCGTGTCGAGCGGACGCTGCTGTGCACCGGCAAGGTGTATTACGAATTGGTGGAAGCCCGCGCCGAACGAAAAATCTCAAATGTCCGGATCGTCCGCATCGAGCAACTCTATCCGCTCGATCCGAAGGTGCTGATGGAGGCTCTTGAAGGGGCGCCCCACGGAAGCGAAGTGATGTGGGTCCAAGAGGAACCGTCCAATATGGGCGCCTGGAGCTATATCAAGCTGCACTTCGGCGATGCGATTTCGGAAAAGTTCGTGCTCACCAAGGCGAGCCGGCCAGAATCGGCTAGCCCCAGCACCGGCAGCATGGCTGCTCACAAGTTGGAGCAGCGTGACTTGATCGACGCCGCCTTCGAAGGGCTTACGTCCGGGCAAGATGGATCGGACAGCGAGTTCGATGCTCAAGCCGAAACGGCCAACCGGTAGCGTTGGCTGACGGCATCT
Source organism: uncultured Planctomycetaceae bacterium (assembly GCA_937904535.1). Classification (GTDB taxonomy): domain Bacteria; phylum Planctomycetota; class Planctomycetia; order Pirellulales; family Pirellulaceae; genus UBA6163. The sequence continues at coordinate 514 of CALELC010000557.1, read as the reverse complement.
GGGTGTCCGGCCGATTGGCGGTCGGGCTTGACCAGGTGCGACCGCTGAGGGAATCCGACTGCATGGCAGTCGGATCTCAGGCTTGGCGGGGCCGGAGCCGTCGCGCCCCACCGCGACTTCTAACTAGCCGTCAAAAAAAATTGCTTGCATGTCGGTGGCTGACCGAAGGTGTCACACCTGCGGCGATATCTCTTGTAGCCAAGACCCCGCGTTACTCCCAACCAGTCACCGTGCCAGTGGTGCTGGTGCCGTGTAGCGAATGGGGCCGATCACTCCCCGCTTACAAGAGGCGTCACCACCATGGCCAAGTATTACGTTCAGTCCGGCACGCTGCGTTGTCTGGTCTCAGCCGAAAGCCCACGCCGTGCAGCGTTGTGGGCTGTCCATCGGGCAATGCAACAGATTCTTCCGATTGACGAAGCGGCCCCGGCGGACGCCGACGCCAAGCCGCGGCGTGGCAAGCATCAGGACCTAATGGTGCTCGGCGGCACGATCCGCACCAGTGAGCGCGGTT
>CALELC010000556.1 GCA_937904535.1 uncultured Planctomycetaceae bacterium | reverse complement strand
TTTCCAGCTCTACGGCACCCAAAAATGGGGGAACGTCAATTTTCGTGACTACGCTGATTCCGTTGGACAGTGGAAGCACTACCGTATTCCCGTCGGACAGTTCTACACGGGCTCGTTTCAGTATTTGTTCTTCGGCAATGACCACGATGTTGCTCGACCAACCAGCGAAGGGGCGTTCGCAAACATCCGGGTTTACGAGCAGCCAGCGGCTGCCCTGCGCAGTGCCAGCGTCGATTTCCGAGCCGCTGACGTTTCGTTGCCTGCGGGACTGATCCCGGAAGCAACCGACGAACTGGACGCGCAGCTTCTCACCGTTGTTCAAGATCAACCGGCAAGCGGAAATTCCCAGCAGTGGGAAGCAACGGATCGCCTAGCGGTGTCGCGACTGTCGCTGGAAAGCTCAGCCAGCAGCGGCAAAGACAATGCTGCGACCCAACCGTGGGCTGCGAACGTTGACGAGGCGTTTGCTGGCGATCTGCTGTTGGATCTGTAGGGTCTCGGGCAAGGGGAGTGCTGACTCAGCAGCGACTGGCTGAGTCAGCCCGTGCGCTGGATGCTCCCGCTGCGGAGCGTCCGAGACCCTCAGGACATCTCGGCTGACATGCCGTATGCTGCGATTGATCTCGACACGTCCTGGCTGGTGCAGCGAGGGCGTGCTTGCTTTTTCGCGGAAGTTCTCACTGATGTCCTTTGATCCCACCAACCAAGCCGCCGACGCCGATCATCCCGAAGATGATCAGGACTGGGACGGTATCTCGCTCGAGGAACTAGGCCAAGCCTACGCTGAGGCATTTGCGGCTCAGTCCGACGAGCCGGACTTGTCCGAGCCAAGTGAGGCGTCGCTCCATTTAGCTGCGGACGATCCAACGACGGAGGTTGAATCGGACCAGCCGGCTGAGCCGGAGCAGGACGATGCCTGGCACGATCAAACCGACGCAGTGCCCACGCCGCTGGCAATCATCGAAGCTGCACTGTTCATCGGCCACCCGGAGGGGAAGGCGATGACCGAGTCGGAACTGGCGACCCTGATGCGCGGCGTCACAGCCGATGATGTTAGCCAGTACGTTGATCGGCTGAACGAAGGCTACCAGCAACACGGTCAGGCTTTGCGGATTCACCGGGACGAGGACGGCCTCAGAATGGGGGTTGCACCGGACATGGAAGTTGTGCGACGAGCTTTCTACGGAAAAATCCGTGAGACCCGGCTGTCGCAACCGGCCATCGAAGTGCTCTCCTTGGTTGCTTATCAGCCAGGAATTACCGCGGAGAAAGTGCAGGACCAACGTGGCAAAGAGAGTGGCAGCCTACTTAGCCAACTGGTGCGACGCCGGCTGTTGGAACAACGCCGCCATGTGCCCGAAGGAGCCACGCGTCCAGTGGTAACCTACTATCCGACCGAGCGTTTTCTGCAACTGTTTAGTCTCGATTCCCTCGACGATCTGCCTCAGGTAGAAAGTTAGTCAACCGAGCTTCACTCATCCATTAGAGCCATCGATATGCCGTGGATTCCTGTTCATTCCGCTCGCCAACCCGCTTCCGTGGGGCAAACTGTGGAGATCCGTGGCTGGGTCCGGACCCGCCGCGATTCTAAAGCGGGCTTCAGCTTTTTGGAGATCAACGACGGCAGCTGCTTCGGTAATTTGCAGGTTGTGGCCGGGTCACAGCTACCCAACTATGCAGACGAAATCCAAAAGCTTTCCGCGGGTTGTTCGGTCGTCATTGAGGGAAAGCTGGTCGAATCTCCCGCTGCCGGTCAGGCTACGGAACTGCAAGCCGATTCGGTTCGCGTGCTTGGATGGTGTGATAGTGAATCCTATCCCCTGCAGAAGAAGCGGCATTCATTCGAGAAGCTGCGCGAATGGGCACATTTGCGGGGACGCACCAATACGTTTGGCGCGGTGATGCGAGTGCGCAACCAAATCTGCGACTCGATCCACCGCTTCTTTCAGGAACAGGGATTCCTGTACCTGCACACGCCGATCATCACTTCCAGTGACTGTGAAGGGGCTGGCGAGATGTTCCGCGTCACCACGCTCAATCTCGACAAGCTCGCCGGCAGTTCACGGCCCGTGGACAACAGCCAGGACTTCTTCGGCAAGCCGACCTACCTGACGGTGAGTGGGCAGCTGGAGGGTGAGACCTACGCTTGTGCGCTTGGTAGGATCTACACGTTTGGCCCGACATTTCGCGCGGAAAATAGCCACACGTCGCGGCACCTGGCAGAGTTCTGGATGGTCGAACCTGAAGCGGCGTTCTTTGAACTGGCCGACAACATGCAGCTGGCAGAGCTGTTTCTCAAGCGAATTTTCGGCGATTGCTTGCAGCGCTGTGACGAGGACATGCGGTTCTTCGATGAACACATCCAGAAAGGAGTAGTCGAACAACTCAGTCAAGTGGTTGAACAGCCATTTGCACACATGACCTACAGCGACGCCATCAAGACGCTGATCGGAAGTGGCGAGAAGTTTGAGTTTCCAGTCCGTTGGGGCACCGATTTACAAGCCGAACACGAACGATACCTGACGGAAAAGCATGTGGGAGGCCCGGTCATCCTGACGGACTACCCAGCCTCGATCAAACCGTTTTATATGAAACTGAGCGACGATGAACGCACTGTCGCGGCTATGGATGTGTTGGTCCCAGGCGTCGGTGAAATCATCGGGGGCAGCCAACGTGAAGATCGACTCGAGACGCTGACGGCACGGATGACGGCGGCAGGATTGTATCAGGCCGACTACGATTGGTACGTCGACTTGCGCCGGTATGGCAGCGTCCCACACGCTGGTTTTGGCCTGGGCCTCGAACGCGCGGTGCAATACGTCACCGGAATGGCCAACATCCGCGACGTGATTCCCTTCCCGCGAACTCCCGGCAATGCTGCGTTCTGAACCGGCCGATCCGCGACCAGGCGCTTCGCAGGTGGTTGGTCGGCTGGCGCCGTCGCCGACCGGAGCGCAGCACCTGGGCAACGCTCGCACGTACCTCCTGGCCTGGCTTTCCGCTCGTGCGGCGGGCGGACGGGTAATCCTGCGGATCGAAGACATTGATTCGCCCCGTGTGAAGACCTGGGCCACGGAACAAGCCATCGCGGATCTCCGCTGGCTCGGCTTGGACTGGGATGCAGGCCCTGATATCGGCGGGCTGCATGCTCCTTACATCCAAACTCAGCGGGTCGAACGCTACGAGGCTGCGCTCCAAGAGTTGATTCAGCTCAACTTCGCCTATCCGTGCACCTGCACCCGCAGAGACGTGGAGTCGGCCGCCAGCGCACCGCATGAGACGAGTTGGTCTGGTGGCTCGATGACCGCGAGCGAACCGGTCGATGGACCGGTCTACAGCGGCCACTGCTCGCAGTGGCGGGCCGGTGACGCCCTACCAGAACCCGGAACCTATTGTTGGCGGTTTCGCGTTCCTGACCGTGTGCTTTCCGTCGATGATCGCATCTGTGGCACCGTTGAACTGAATCCCGCAAAGCAACTCGGCGATTTCCCGCTAACCCGTAAGTCCGGTCAGGCGGCGTATCAGTTGGCAGTGGTGATCGATGATGCGTCGATGGGTGTGACGGAAGTGGTTCGCGGCGATGATCTGTTACCGAGCGTGTTTCGGCAACTGCCGCTGATCGAGGCCCTCCAATGGTCACCTCCCAATTACATTCATGTCCCCTTGGTCCGCGGCACGGACGGCCGCCGACTCGCAAAGCGCCATGGCGACACTCGCTTGTCGCAGTACCGCGCGGCTGGTGTGACGGCCGAGCAGATCGTGGGCTGGGCAGCGCATTCGCTCGGCCTGATCGATGTACCACGGCCGCTGCGGGCCGTGGAACTTATCGACCGGTTTGATTGGTCACGTGTGCAGCCGGTTGAAACGCGGGTGGATGTCGAGCAAATGAACCCGCTGTTCTTCCCACCTGCGCACTAGCGTCCGCCACCGCTCGGTGGAGCAGCCTCGCGAATTGTCGACCCCAGTTCTGGATCGATGACCAAGATTGCCAGGCGTTGAGTGGTGGCCAAGTCACCGGTGCTCAGACTGACATAATCAAAACGGCCTCGCAAATCGGTGTAGCCGTCCTTATAGAACTTGACCGTTCCATCGCGATGTCGGGCGTAGACCTTTACATACACACCGGCCACCACCGTGCCGTTGGCAGTGTTGCTAACCTGCACTTGGCCAAAACCTTCCGATACATACGCCGTGATGGAGCCGCCAAAATGCAAGGTTGTTGCTCGCACCGGGCCGGCGACCACTTCGACCATCAGCGTCCGACGGGCGAGGTTCTCATCGAGCCGGACTTGGGTGACCCCTTGGCTACCGGGGCCTGTTGTAGCCGCCCCTAACTCGATTTGCTGAGTCCGTGTGGCCTCGACCATCGCCATGCTCGCTAGGTCGTCACGCACAAACGGTGTCTTGCTGAACAGCAATTCGGGGTCGACGGCGTACAGATTCAGAATCGCTTGCTCCGCATTCCGATGACGAATCTGGATGGTGCGACCGTCGATCGCGACATCAACCGCTGGTTCTACGTCGGCTCCCTGAGTGCCGCGGCGATCGCGGTCGATGAGCGCCAAGTCGGCTGAACCTGACTCAATCGCGGCATTCGGAACTGGGGTCTGCCCGTCACGGGTGATCAGCCGTGATCCTTGCTCGAGTGCCTGTCGCTGTTGCAACTGTTCAGCCATGCTCGCGAAGCGCGCTCGCCACCGGGGCACCGGATGCTGCGCATGTCGCAGCGCGACTTCTTCCGCGGTTTCCAAGTCGCCCCGGTGCAGTGCCAGATAGCCGGCCACATAGTCGTACTGCAACCGGGTCGATACCTGGTCGTCATTGATCCGAGTAAATGTGGAAATGGCTTCTTCAATGCGGTTCTGCAACAGGAGGTAATAGACCAATGCCAACTTGTCGGTGTCGTTGGCTTCGGGTTGGTACGCGATGACGCGCATGCGATTGCGGTAGTGTGTCAGGAGCGTAGGATTGAGTATCTCGTTCGCTTCACGCAGTGGATGAATCCGCGGCACAACCAGTGGGGAATATTCCAGGTGCTCATACAAGCGACGTTCGACTGGATCAATCACCAACAATTCACTGTGCAGCACCGGGCCGGCCGAGTGGATGAGTTCGGCGCTGGAAGCAAGCAACGTGCGGATGCCGGCGAGATCGCGATGATGCAGTGCATAACCCCACACTGGCAGCAGCGTAAGGCGATTGGCGTTCAGCACCGTCGTTACGGCATCATAGATCGCTCGGTCCGGTAACCGATGCAGGACCAGATTCCAGTCGAGCTCACGCAGGTTAGCGGTTTGGAGGAAGCTCGCGATCTGCTCAGCCGATCCGGTCGTTGCGATCGACTGCCACGAGTGTTCATCGATCTGGCTGGGGGCCGCCAGGACATTGAAGGTGCGTTCCACACCGCGGGCGGCCAACACTCCATCCGCTGACACACACACGGGATAATGCACGAACTCACCAGGCCGTGGGAAGTAGAACTGATACTCGATCTTCTCGACTTGGAAGGGCTGGAGCGTCAGCGTGCGGCTGTCCGTTGCTTGGCCACCGGCCAGAGGCACCGCTCCGGCCGGAATTTGCCATAGCACGTCGACCTCTTGCTCACCCGGAGTAGGATTGGTGAGGATGATCTGCCCGCGGTAGGCCGTCGCAATAATGAACTCATCAGGTGCTGGCTTGGCATGTTTTTCGCGGTCACGCTGCGACGCGGTCGGCACTAACGCTTCAAATCGCTGACCTACCAGAATGGTCTCCTCACGGTCCTCGGTTTTGAGTGGATTTAGCCGCTTTGTAACCACTGCAACCGGGTGCGGCGGCGCAAAGGGACTTGCATCGGTCGGCAATTTGATTTCGGCCGATTCGAGTGGCAACCCGGCCAAGGCGAGTGCTACTAGCGCGGCATGCCGATTGGTGGACGGGCGGAGCAGGTGTTCATTCAATTCAAGTGATTCGGCCTCGCTCTCGGTCCACGCGAGCCAGAAAGGGTCAATCGGAATCAAATCGGGACTGGCTGCTGCGACGCGGATGTGATCCCACTGACTCTCAGCCCACTGTTTGGTTGAATCCAGTTGCTGGTAAAACGCGAATTGCTTTGCTAAAGCCAGCCCATCTCGAGACTCAAAAAACAGGTTGGGCGTCGGCTCTGTCGCGGGAGCCGCGAAATCATAAAGTTCTGAGCCCATACCAGCGGCTCGTTGACGTGTTGTTGGGCCGGACGGCCCGTAACCGAAACTCAGTTCTAACCCGGGTACGTCAAACCGATCCTCGCTAAGACGCTCCTCAACCGAATTTTCACCCTGGTAGAACCGAGCGATGTTTTCGGCTTGCTCTAACCCCCGTCCGGCCAGGGCAACTTCGACAAGCCGGCGACGCAGATTGGCATCGTCGGGCGCGAGTTCGATCGTTTCACGGAACAGCCGGAGGATTGCAGCCCGCAGCTCAGGTACACGGCGAGCCAGCAAAGCTTTCTCGGCTGCATTGAGCTCCGCAAACCGCCAGGGCTGCGTCCAGGCTGTCAAATCCTCGTCCAGCAGGTAGTGATCGACAAACTGTTTTTCTTTTTTGTTTGCCAAGTAGGGCCGAACCACTTCAGCGAAAAACTTGGGGTCATGAATCTGCAAGAAGAGGTGCAATTCGTGACATGCCAGCCGGCCGTAGAATGCTCGCTTTGCCGCATCGTCGAGTTTGTGCCACCGCCCGAGTTCGCGGAACTCGCCAAGTCGAGCGTCACCGCTGAGCGTAAGGAACAGGTCTAACAGTTCCCCAACGGAGGAATATACCTGCACTTGGGCCGTCCCGAGTGATGCCATATCCAGCGGCTTTTCGGTCGATGCGGTGATCACTCCGCGCACAAATGCGTAGGGTTGATCCGCGCCGATTGCCCGCGCTAGTCTCAAGTCGCGCGCCGGAACCGCATCCACCGAATCAAATACCGTGCGACGGACCACTGATAATGGGTCACAAACCATCACCTGAATGATGGGCATATCGGCAATGGCTTCTTCGGCAACCGTGACCACTCCATCCGCGTCAGCACGCAGGTTTGTTAGGATTACGCCACTATCGGCCAAGAAATCAAAGTCGGGAGTCAGCGACGCCGGTCGAATGCGGCCAAATTGCTCTGATTCCTCCCGCCAAGCCGGGCGATCAGCGGGCGGCGCCGACGGCGCCATGGCATCGCCTGCCGCAATCGACTGACTTTGATTCTCGGTCGTTTCCGTCTCCCAGGGATTGAGAATCAATCCGGGCTGCGGCAGCATCACACCTGGGTACTTGGTGGCATAGCGTCGCCGCATCACATATTGATATTCGTCACCAAGCCGCAAATCACTGAGGTAGCCACTGGTCGGATTCCAAATCGACTGACTGAGGAGTTGGGGCTGCGGTAGGCGTAGCGAGAGTAAGGGATCAGTGTCCGTGTGGAAGCGGCTGGCTACGACGTGCACGCGGGTGTGCGGAGTGACGCCTGTTAATTGAAGCCGCAATCCTTCGGGGGTGCGCTCGAGCGACTCCATTCCAACGGCACGACCGGCAGGCAGTTCCAAATGCCGTACCGTTCCGGCCGCGACGCGGCCGACGATCGGCCCGTCCGTGATCGAGATCGCCACGGTCGCTTCGGTTTGAAGATCAAGTAGTTGATACTCGCCTGCCTCCAACTCCTTGGCTACGAGCAGTCCGTTCTGGATCGCAAGGGTGCTGGTGCGATCCGATTCCGCGCGTCCGGCACGCAACATCAGCAAGCGGAAGCGTCCATCGACTTCAGCAGCGGCCGAGGGCAGTGGTAGCCGCAACTCGTCTCCCACCACCGCATGCAGCCGCGCCGGCCAATAAGCTTGCCCCAAGGTCAGGTCATAACTTCGAGTGGTGCCGCCAACCGTCAACTGCAATGAGTGAACTGCTGCCAAGGGGCCCAGTTGGATCCGTCCTTGCTCATCGGATTGGAGAGTCGCTTCAATCGGCTGGGTTCGGTATTCGCTCGTCAACGCAACGGAGACCATGGCACCGGCTACGGGTTCGCCCGACAGGCCCAATACCTCAACTAGCCACTGCTCACGGTCGTGTGTCAGATACGCGTCGTAGGTTTGCGAACTGCCGCGAACGGTGGCAACGTCCCAGCTCTCGCCGGTGCGAACTTCAATCTGTTCATTCTTAGCAATCGTGTCCACACGGCCGGAGAGTGTGGCTTCGATCTTGGCAACCCGCGGCGGTACTCGAAACTCGACGACCGACTCAGATTGTTGGTTGACTTTGATATCTTCAAAACGTTTCGTCGTCGCGATGCCTTCGATGTCGGTCGCAACGATCGTAACCGCTGGCTCTTTCAACAGTTCAGGATCGATCGGCTGGCCGGACATCAGCAGACGCGGGCGGATGACCAACTGAGTCATCTGGTGAGACTGAATTTTCTGTCGATCAAGATACATCGCCGCCTGGAGCGTGTATGACTCCGCAGGATGCTCCAGTTGAACTGCAACCGCTAAATCCTCATCTTTAAGAATTGCAGTCTGCTGCGTTGCAACGTCCATCGGCGGCAGTGTGAGCATGCCGTGTTCGTCCGCGACCGACTCACGCCCCGTCAAAATGAAACGCGCCCCGGGCACGGGCCGACGATGCTCGTCGAGCACAATCAGACGTAAACCACTGGCCGATGGGAGCACCGTGTACCGGAGGTCGCCGCGGCGAATCAGGGCTCGAGCTCGGAGGCCACCACCTAAGAGGTCGACAATCCATACCCCACGCCCACTGATTTCCTCGAGTTCAATGGACTCACGATGTCGGATCACGCCATCTTGGGTGTATTTAATCTGACGCTCAACCGTCGGTACCAACGCATCCAAATCAATATCAGTGTCGATCGTGCGATCGTGCGTCCGGTAATATGCCTCTGAATTGATCTTGTAGATGCAGACAACCAGTGTGTCGACGTTTTTGATATCGACTTTGAGTTCTGTGGTTTGGTTGGCATCGTGACGCAGTGGATTGTCTGGTGCTAAAGTCAGCTCAACCCGCTGCCGCAGTGCTTGAGCGCGCTCCTGTGGCAACATCTCATACCAGCGTTCTGCTGGAGCAATGCCCGCCAGCAGTTTCGCTTCGGCAAATACCTGCCGCAGAAACTCGGGACGCAGCAAACCATCGAACTCTGAAGTTGAAGCCGCATCTCTTAAGAAGTGCTCCAAATAGGTGCGGATGAGTGGCTGCTCGTCGCCGATCGGAGGCAACAGCGCTAAACCCGAAAAGTCCGTCGACAAATCGACCAAACTACCGGAAAAGCGACTGCGAGGCTCACCTGGCCCGGGGATCGGAACAAGTGGACTGTTGCGCGGGAGACGCAGGTAGCGGAGCAGCGTCTCGCGATTGGGGCGGCCAACCGCTAAGTCCGACTGCAAACGCTGATGAAGAGTCGCTGCCTTTAGAGCGTCATACGCTCGAGGCAAGGTACTGACATACTCGTCAATGCGACGCAAATACTCTGCCCGAACTTCGGGTTGTTGACGCATGTCAGCATCTTCGCTGGGGCGAAGACGAAGTAAGACTTCGGATACAAGCCCATTGGAACTCGCAACCTCTGGAATCTCCTGAGCAACCCGCCGCAGCCCATCGAGCGTTAGGTACTGATGTGCCGGACGATCGCCGAAAGCGCGAGCCTCGGGTCGCCGTTGCTTCAGTTCAGCAATCACCAGTGAGTCGAGCTCAGGAAGCCAAGGACCATCGATTTGCTGCAGCAGATAGTCCAAGATGCCTGCATCGGTCGCTCCCTGAGCGAGTTGCCGTTGGGCAAGATGTCTCAGGCCAGCGCGGGTCAACTGGCGATTGCTAATTTCCGCCGCGGTGACGAGGGCATCGGCAGCGAGTGGAGAGTTGTCGAACTGCGAGGGGAAATATCGTTCCCCGGCTACGATTGGTGCTCGATGGTCAAAACGAATCCCGAGTCGCTCCCGCAGATAACTGACCGTGCGGTCCGGTGAGGTCGAGTAGGTCAGGATCCGCTGGCGATCCTCAATTCCCTGCAAATAGCCGCTCGTGCGCGCACGTGGATCCTGCTTCCATTGGGTAAGCAGAGCCTCGGCCTTTTCTAACTGCCCGCTCACTTGGTAGTGCAGACAGTGAAAGTAGTAATAGTCCTCGGTTCCCGGCACCAATTCGCGGAGCGCCGTTTCGCGGTCGGCGGCCAGTGCAAAACGTTCGATGAAGCCGATGGGTTCAGCTGCGGCACGCAGTGCCGGCATCGTCAGCAGAGCCAGTAACAACCACACCCGCAACAGGAAAAGTCGGGCCATAGCAGGGACTCGCAGGACAAGGGTTGAGAGTGGTTGCCTGAGCGAAGATTGACAACCACACGGGAATGTTTGGCTAACGATGGAGTAGGGCGTTGTATTAGGGGACGCGAGCGATTTTGGTAATGACGCCTTGAACCAGGACGAAACGGGGTCAGCCTGCTGCTGGTTGGGTAACCGCAACTGCACTTTTCCACGCGGTGTCGCTGCCCCCGGGAATCGGCAGGCGCAATCCACTGGAGCGAGGGGTGTCCCAAACGCATGTTGACACTCCCGCTGGAGCGGCCTTAAAACGTGATCCGCACAGTTCGGTTGGCGGCTCGCTCCGCTCCGCTTGATTTTAGCTGTGGTCTCGCCTCCTCCACTCCGTTTTTCCGAGAATGAACCATGAACCGTCTTTCTCCTCTCGGCCTTTCGGATTCCAAGGTTGCGTCCCACCAGCCAACTCCGCCTGCCGCCCACGCGGCGATCGAAGCGGCGAAATCGCCGCTGGGGCACTGGATTGACCGGCCGCAGCGGTTCTTTTTGCCGGTCAACTACGAGCCAAACTACCGCTACCCGTTGATCGTGTGGCTGCACAGCGACGGCTACAACGAAAACCAGATCAGCCAGGTGATGCCGCACATCAGCCTGCAGAACTACGTAGGTGTGGGCATCCGCGGGTCGCGTTCGGTCGACCCTGTCGGTCACTGTTTTGATTGGTCGAGCCAGAAAGCGGCGGTCGTCCGCTGTGAGAATGCGATCTGGCAGGCGATCGAAGACGCCTCGGAGCGTTACTCCATCCATCCGGAGCGGGTTTTTTTGGCGGGGTACGGTGCTGGCGGCACGATGGCGCGACGGGTCGCATTGCGACAGCCGACTGCCTTCGCCGGCTGTATCTCGCTCGGTGGGCGTTTCCCGCGGGGCGGGGGTGTGCTCAGCAACCTTGCCGCTGCTCGCCAACTCCGCAACTTCTGGGCGGTGGCGATGCAGAACCCGCAGATTTCTGACGGCGACTTTGAACAAGATATCGCGCTGGCCAGTGCTGCTCGTCTGCGACTGGACGTTCGTCGCTACACGGTGGCGGATGAAATGGTGCAGGAGGTCTTGCGCGACGTGGACGCCTGGATCATGGAACTTGTGACCGGAGTGCAGACGCTGTCGTTTAGTTCTCGCTGGGACACGCAACCCGTTTCGTTCTCGGCTAATTAGCCCTGAGGGAGACGTTCGCTTGCAATCCGGGTGATCATCGCGCCTGTTTCGCAGAACTGATTAAGATGGGACGGCATTCCGGCTTCTTCTGAATCAGCTTCTGATCGCGGTACCTTTTCGATGGCTCCCCTCTCTCTTGTTCGCACGCTCGCCTTGGTGCTGGTGGTTGCATCGTCCTTGCTGGTTGTCCCGCAGGGCAGGACTCAGGACGCTGTTGATGCGGCGTTGGCACGCCCAGACTATTTTCTGATCGAGCTCCGCCGGCGGGCGCATGGCAACCTGGTTCAGCGGGCGGAGTCGATTCGCGACGCGTTGCGACTGCGACTAAACGATGAGGCTGGAGCCTTCCTGGATTCGCTGGCTGGACTGGAACTTACAGACGCTCAGCGGGCGCAGATGGTCAGCATCATTTCAGGCGAGCGACTGCTGCGCGTCACCGTCGACGAGGAGTTTAGCCAGTCAGCCCGTGACCAGGCGAGCGCTTTGCTCGCTGCCACACGCCGCTACGCTGAAGACACGCAGCGGTTAGCCGCGGCGATCAGCGCCATCGGCAGTGGTGATTCTCGGCAAGAACTGCCCGCCTTTCGTACCTTACTGGCGGCCGGCACCTCAGCGATCGGTCCTCTGGCAGTTGCCGCTGCCGGTGAACCTGACGAGGATCGCCGCGAGGCCTTGCTGCGCGTTCTGGCACGCTTAGGCGATGAAAGTTTGGCGGCGCTTGCCGAATTGGCCCTGTATGCTAACGATGCGACGCGAGCCGGTGCCCTGGTTTCGCTTGACCGCTTACGCGGCAGCGCTGCGCTACCGTATCTGACCATGGCAGCACACGCCCCCACGGCGAGCGCTGAGGAGCGTCAGGTTGCGCTGGAAGCGCTCGGTGACCGATTTGGAAAGGTCCCCACCCATCAGGAGGCGCAGACCTACCTGCTGGACCGTTTGGCAGAGCTGCGAGTCACGGCTGGCCAGCAGGGGCTCAGTGACGCGACGGCGCTGAGCTGGGTATGGAATTCGGAAGGCGCAACGCTCACGCCGACACTCACGACCGCCGGCCTGGCGGCACAAAAACGGGTCGCTGACCAGTCGCGGCTGTTGCAGCGACTGGGCGGGTTGTCCGATGAAGCTCGTCGCCGCGGAGCGGCCGCCGACTTGGCGTACCGCTATCAACTCGATCCGCTCAGTGTCAGCGAGCAGGCGGAGGAGTTGCGGCGGTTATGGGGCGATACGGCGCTCGACGCGCGCTCGCTGTCAGCCATCATCCACGAGTCACTGGCTGATGACGATCTCGCAGCCGCGGTGGCCGCCATGAGCCTGATCGGTGGAGGCAGCAGCGGTGATCCCGCCGATCTGATGACCACGCATTCCGCTGTGCCTTCACCGTTGGTCGAAGCCGCTCGGCACTCGGTCCCGCAGGTGCGATACGAAGCCGCTGCGGCAATCGCTCGCTTGCAATACCCCGTGTCCTACGCCGGAAGTTCCGCGGTGTTAAAGACGTGGATTGAGATGACCCACCTGCATCGCGAGCCGTTGGCCTTGATCGTGGAAACGCGGCCAGGAGTGCAAACGCAGATTGAGCGGTTGCTGACGGCCCGTGGCTACCGGGTCGAAATCGCGACCTCGGTCCGCGAGGCCATCGAGCTGCTCGACGAAGGCGGTGACATTCGGATGGTTGTCAGCACGACGATTTTGCCGGACCGGCCGATTCTCGAATTGGTGGACGCTCTGCGGCGGCATCCCTACGGGCTGCGGATTCCGATTTTTATTCATGGTCCCGAAGACGATTCGACCTACGCGGCGACCGAGCAGACCCGCTGGGAAACGCCGGTGATCCATCTTGAACTGCCCGCATCGGTTGCCGGTTGGGGCATGGTGTTAGAGCCGCTATTGAACCAGCCGCTGGGGCGACTGCAGGGCTTACAGCCGCTGACGACCGTTCAACGGTTCGACTTTCGCCGCCAAGCGATGAGTGCGCTCGGGCATCTGTCCAGCCACCCGGATATTTATCATTTTTACGACTTCCGGCGGGTAGCCGCAGCCAGCGTTGAGGTGGGGCCGATCGAAACCGGCGAAGCGAGCAACGTGGCTTTCGGTGATCCGCGTTTGGCGGTATTGTCTGTCGCAGCGAGTGAGCAGTCGCAAGCTGCCTTGGTCGATCTGCTGCTGCAATCAGCTGCGGCGCCAGAGCGATATCAGGCGGTTAGCGAAGCCCTGCGGCAGTCGCTGGCGAGAAATGGCATGTTGATCGGTGCTGCGGTCCTGAGGCGGTTGGACGAAGCAGTTCGTGATACGGCTGACGGACCCCAACGGCGCGCGATCATGGATGTCATTGAAACGATCTCCGCTCGCATCGGAGCGGAGCCCGCTGCGGCGGGCCAGGAGTGAATCGTTTTCGCATTCCGAGGTTCAGAGAAAAGCGAGCTACGTTCACCGACCTCTAGCGTTCATGTCGATCCTTGGAATCCCGACGCCTCAATCCGCCGGCGGCTCTCAGCAAGGGAGCCCTCTAGCCGGTACACAAGCGCAGCTCCTCCCAGGCATCATCGGCAACGCCAAGTCGATGCAGGAGGTGTATCGGATCACGCGGCGTGTGGCCGCGACCAACGCCTCGGTGTTGATCTTGGGCGAAACCGGCGTCGGCAAAGAGCTGATCGCGGCCGCAGTGCATCGCCTGAGCCATCGTAGCGCCGGGCCGCTGGTGAAAGTCAACTGTGGGGCGCTGAGCGAAAGCCTGCTCGAAAGTGAACTGTTCGGCCATGTCCGCGGCGCCTTTACCGGTGCTGTCAATCATCGCGCTGGACGCTTCGAGGCTGCCAATGGCGGTACGATCTTCCTGGATGAAATCAACAGCACATCGTTGACGCTGCAGGTCAAATTGCTGCGCGTGCTGCAGGAGAAGGAGTTCGAGCGGGTAGGCGATACCACAACTCTGCAAACCGATGCTCGCATTGTTGCCGCGAGTAACCGCGACTTGATGAACGAGGTCCGCGAAGGACGGTTTCGGGAAGACCTTTACTGGCGTCTGAACGTCGTCCCGATCGAGATCCCACCGCTGCGCCGGCGCCGCGAGGACATTCCAGCGCTCGTGTCGTTCTTCTTGGAGCACTACAACGAAATCAACGACCGTTACGTGGTGCACATTGACCGTGCCGCACTGGAGGCGCTGCAGGACTATCACTGGCCAGGCAATGTGCGCGAATTGCAAAACTACATCGAACGCGCGGTTGTCATGGCCGAAGGAGACGAATTGGCCATCGACTTATTGCCTGGCGTCGTGACCGGGCGCGAGCGGTCGACGGGGCCCGCATTGCCGGCCACCGACATCGACACGCTCACGCGAGAAGTGGTGCTACAAGGGGTGAGCGACGCAGGTGAGGACGCTTCAGGCCTGCACGGGTTGATCGTCGATCGCGTCGAACGTGAATTGATCGCTCAGGTGCTGCAGGCGTGCGGCGGCGTTCAGACGAAGGCCGCGACCCGTCTGGGAATCAACCGCAACACGCTCCACAAGAAAATCAAAGACTATGGGCTCGACGCGGCGGAGTCGGAGTAGACGGCGGGGCCAGTTGCTTCGTCGGCTTCCGGCGAGTCCGCGCTGAGTTCACGGTATGCCTCTTCGAGTTCCGTGCTGAGTGCCCGCAGCTCTTCGACTTGGCGGGGCGTGACTGCCATCCCTTGCAGCACGGTTGTCTCCTGGTAGCTC
>CALELC010000555.1 GCA_937904535.1 uncultured Planctomycetaceae bacterium | reverse complement strand
AATCTGGCGGTCACCGGACAGGACGGATTGAGTCAAGGTCAACACCGGCTGAGCATGCTGCTGGGGCAGATCGACGAGGCCATCTTTGTCAACGTGTTCGCCATCGGCATCCGCGAACTGCAGGAACTGAGCACGCTGGACGATACGGCGGCGGCCGACGAACTGTACAAGCTCAGCAGCGGTTTGGACCGCGTGTCGCTCGTCGATGTGTTGCGGACGCTCCGCGGTGGTCGCAAGAACCTGATTGGCAAAAACAAAGCGGACGAAGACGAAGCCGCAGTACTCGCATCGCTGATCGCTCGCCGGGAACGGCTGCGCGATGAAGTCGCACAACTGACTCACAACGGCCGCCGCTGGAGCGAACTGGCGAGCCAGCGACGCGCTCAAGCGGCTGAAATCGAACAATCGCTCGAACGCGTGGACCGCTGGCAAAGCGAACTGCGATGTGCCGAGATCGGCTTAGCAGTGCTCGAGAGCTGGCAGCAACGCGACGAGCTGCGTGAGCAGATCGCTCAGGACGAAGCCCGCAGCCAGCTGCCCGAAGACGCCCCCTCGCAACTGGTGCAGATCGAAGCGTTGATGCAGGAACGCAAGGTCAAGCTCGAAGAGATCAAGGCGAAACGCCGCGAACTTCGTGACCGCGCCGAAGAACTGCCGCTCAGCCGGCGGTTGTTGGATCTGCAAGGCAAGATCGAGGCAGCGGGACAGCAGGCGACCTGGATCGAGGCGTTGCAGGAGCAGATTACACGTCTCGATGCGCAAATCGACAAGGCGAAGGCGCAATTGGCTGCGGATGCCGAGCACTTGGGGCTCGACGACGAACAGCGTGAGGCGCTGCTCGCAGGTGACGGGGAGGAGTTGCCAGACCTGTCACGGCAAGCGCTCGCTGCGCTGGCGGGGCCAGCGAAGGACATCAAGACGAACCTGTTCATTCTCAAGCAGTCGCGTGAGGAAGCTCGCCAACATCAGGCTCAGGCGGAAAAGGTCGGCAGTCGGCTGACCGGAACCCTGCAGGCCGCACAGTCGAGCAACCTTCACGACGCGCTGCGCCGGCAAGCTGAGCTCATCGCCACGCTGCGGAGCCGGATTCAGCTTGAACAGCATCTCGAAAAACTTCGCCGACATCACCGCGACTTAGAAAAAGAGGCGCTGGATCTCGCGACCGATGAGGCCTATCCGTTGGAACAGCGTGTGTTGCTGTTCATCCCCTTCTTGTTCGGCGGGTTAGGCACCGTTTACGGCATGGTGCACTTCCTCGGCTGGACCTGGTTCTTTGATGATCCAGATCCAACCTGGGGGATGACGATGATTTTCGTCGGTCTGCTCTGCTTTGTCCTGTGGTATTTCGTCCGCGAACGCGGCTACACCGGGACTTCGCTGGAGCTGGAAGACTGCGAACGTCAGATCGATACGGTCCGTCGGCAAATCCGCGAACTCGAAAGCGAGCGTGACGACCTTGACAGTCGCATTCCGCCCGGCAGCGGCGCGCTGGAAACGCGGCTGCGCGAGGCCGAGCAACTGCACGATGATTTGGAAGCGGCGCTGCCGTCGTTTCATGCTCAGCAGGCGGCGCTGCAGGCCGCTAAGACCAGCCGTGCCCGGGCGTCCGAGGCCGCCGAAGCGCTCAAAGGTGCCCGCCGCTCCTGGTCGTCGACGCTCAAACGGTTGGGGCTGAGCGAAACCTTGTCGCCGTCGAGCATTCGTCAACTGAGCGAGAACTATGAGACGGTGCAGGCGGGCCGACGACGGCTCGACGAACTCCAGGCCGAGCGCGAGCTGCGTCGCCGCGAGCGGGCAGCGATCGCCAAACGCATCGATATGCTGTACCTCGAAGCGCTCGGTGACGATGACGAAGCCAAACCGCATTCGCTGGCTGCAAAGCCGGTGGAGCGCAGCGCCCCACCGCCCGCCAAACCGAACGAGAAGCACCGCAAGGGCGGCCAAGGCAATTCTCGTGACGAAGCGTCGGAGCACCGGCAGCGGGCTGAGCGAGCGAGCGACGAACGTGGGCGAGGCGATCGTTCCGGTCGCGGTGAGGCCGAGGACTTCGAAGATCGCGCCCCGCGTGCTGTCCGCCCGCGGCGCCGTACCGAGCCGCTTGAGCAGTTGCAGGAAATGCAGGAAGCGGTCGCCAGCCAGCACCACTGGATCAAACGCCGACAGGAACTACGCGATCAAGATCAGCAACTGAAACGGCTGCACGGCTCTTGCCTGCGGACCATCGAACGCTGCGAACAACAGCGGCGTTCGTTGTGGGCCAAGTGCGGTGTGGCTACGGCTGAGCAGTTCTACAACATCGTCGACGTGCGGACACGGCTTAGCAGCCAACGTGAAAGGGTCGCGGAACTGGAGAAGCAGATTCGCGGCATCATCGGCAATCAGGTTGCTTACGAAGACGTAGCCAAGGAATTGCAGGGAGCCACGGCGAGCGATCTGCAGCGACGCTTGGATTCGCTGGCCAAACGGATCGAAGAGACTGAAGCGCGGATTGCGATTCTGCGGACCAACCAAGGCGAGCTGTCACAGGAGATGAAGCAGCTCGGCGAAGATGATCGCTTGGCAATCGCCCAGTTGGAGCTCGGCTGCGTCGAGCGGCAGATCGATTCGCTCGTCAAACGCTGGCAAACCTTGGCGATGGCGAGCTGCCTGCTGGAGGATGTGTGTGCGACGTTCGAAAAGGAACGCCAACCGGAAACGCTCCGCGAAGCCTCCTCGTTCCTCCGCCAGTTGACCGACGGCAAATACACTCGGGTATGGACACCGCTGGGCACCAACCGGCTCAAGGTCGATGGTCCTGACGGCCAATCGCTCGAGCTGGATGTACTCAGTCGCGGCACGCGGGAAGCTGTGTTCATTGCTCTGCGACTGTCCCTCGCCGCCGCCTATGCCCGCCGAGGCGTGATGCTGCCGCTGATCCTCGATGACGTGCTCGTCAACTTTGACCATGATCGGGCGCTGTATGCGGCTCAGACGCTGAAGACGTTTGCCGAAATGGGCCATCAGGTGTTGATGTTCACCTGTCACAAGCACATTGCCGACATCTTCCAGCACATCGAGGTCGAAGTGCGCCAGCTGCCGCCTCAAGGGGCACCGGGACGGGCGACCGTCATGCCTGCAGCGGCAAAGCCCGTAGCCTTGCCGCCGACACCGGTTGAACCTGAGCCGCAGGAAGAGCCGGAACTGCTTGAAGAACCACCGGCACCACCCGTGCAACCGGTGCAGCCCGAGAAGCCGAGACCGGTGATTTCAGTCGAATTACCCGTGGTGCCGCCGCCCAAATCGCCTGTGGTGCCACTGCCGGTGGTGGAACTACCTGTAGTCGAGCGTCCGGCCCCTGTGCCGCTCCCGGTTGTCGCCGTAGCCGCACCGGCTCCGCCTGTGCCGCGTCCGGCCAAGCCGGAACGCAAGCTGCCGCGTGCTCAGCCCACTCCGCTGCCGATCGTCGTGCCCGCGGCCGAAGAACCGGCGGAACTCGATCTGCCGGAATCGCTTGATCCCAGCATCGATTGGAATTGGTACGAACGCGATCCGCGCGATGAATGGGCGGCAGCGGAGGAGATGCCGGCCGCCCCGACCGGCATCGAAGGGATTTGGGATCGCGGCGTTGCGTGGGAGCAAACCGTATCCGCGGTCCGCGAGCCGTAATCGCGCCTCCTGACCAGGTTGGCGCAGGCCTGACCAGGTTGGCGTAGGCAATTCTCGTGGCCCGGACGGCGAGCATCGTTCTGGTCCGAGCGCCCGCAAGGGGGCCGTAACCGGCGCAACTGGGCCGGAATGCTGGTTTTTCTCCAACAGGGGAGGGGTGCTGGCAGCGAGCCGATTGACAACTCGGGGGTGTTGCGGTCAACGTGGTGATTACCGGGACCATCGCTGGCAGCGTGCCGCACCGGTCCCCAGCACACCTCGAGGCATTTTCAGTGGCCCAGAAGCCGGATTTTACGGTTTATCGAACGTAGATCCGCCGCATTGTGCTGATTGCTTGGTTCTTCCCCTGGTCTTTATGTCCACACCCGCATTTGAGAAAATCCGCGCTGCCGCTCCGGCCATTTTGCCGAGCTTGCTGATGTGTGATTTTGGCGATCTGGCCGGCGAAGTTGAAAAACTGGAAGCTGCCGGCGCACAGGTCCTACATCTCGATGTCATGGACGGTCACTTTGTGCCCAACCTGACGTACGGGATGCCAATTGTCAGTGGTTTGCGTCGTCACACCGAGCTGCCGCTGGACGTGCATTTGATGATCAGCGATCCGCTGAAATATGCCTCAGCGTTTGTTGATGCCGGCGCCGATTTGCTGACGTTTCATGCCGAAGCGGTCAGCGACCCAGTGTCAGTTGCTGGCGCAATCCGCGACTTGGGAGTCGCCGTGGGGATCGCTCTCAATCCCGATACGCCACTGGATGCGATTTCGCCGGCGCTGCCGCACTGCGACATGGTGCTGGTAATGAGTGTTAACGCCGGTTTTGGCGGTCAGTCCTTTAATCCTGTCGCACTCGACAAGTTGAAGATTCTGCGTCAGGGCAATCCGAAGTTGCTGTTGGAGATCGACGGCGGAATCGATAGCCAGACGATTGGCCAGGCCCAGGCCGCCGGGTGTGACTTATTTGTCGTTGGTTCGGCCATCTTTGGCCAAAGTGACTATGGACGGGCGATCAACGAACTGAGAGGGAATCTTGTTTTTTGACCTTTTTTTCCCCAGCGCATTGATTGGGTTGAACTCCGATATGGCTCGCGTTGTGTTGGTTCGTCCCGGGGCGACTGATTTCGATGACCAGGGACGCATGAAAGGTTGTCTGGATATGCCGCTGAGCGAGTCCGGACGCGAACAGGTCGAACGGATTGCAGCCGAACTGGCCGATCTGGAGCTTGATCAAATCCTGTCAGCTCCCTGCGAGTCGGCTGTCGAAACCGCCAATCGCTTGGCGCAAGGTCGCGGGATCAAAGTCAAATTGATCGACTGCTTCCGCAACCTCGACCACGGCCTGTGGCATGGCAAGTTGATCGAAGAAGTGCGGCGCATGCAGCCGAAGGTCTACAAGCAAGGCCAGGAATGTCCGCAGAATCTCTGTCCGCCGGGTGGAGAAACAATCGAGCAGGCCAAGGCACGTGTGACCAAGGCGCTGCAGAAGATTACGAAACGTTCCAGCGGCGACGTCATCGCACTGGTGATCCCCGATCCGCTGGCAAGCGTCGTGCAGAGCATCCTCGAAGGCGAAGAGATGGGAGACCTGTGGAAGTCGGAGACCGACTCGGCCAAGTGGGAAATGATTCAGGCCGTCTGACCGGCAGTACCGTCTACGGCTCGCTCCAACTCTGGTAGCGAGCCTGAACAGCGGGATCTTTTGGCGGGCGCGTGAGCAGGATGTACCTTGCCAACCGCACCGCTTCTGCCTGCTGATCGAGTTCGCTCAGCACCTCCAGCGTCGCTAGTTTGGACTGATGCCAGGCGTCACTGCCCAGTGGCAATTGGGCACTCGCCGCAGTGAGCCGCGCCAGTGCCCGATGCTTGGCATCGCGGTGTGGTGCGTGCCGCAGGACCAGAGCCGCGGTCATTGTCGCAGCCGGGCGGTCTGCAATACCGCGGTCTTGCACCCAGCGGTCGAGCACGACGTCGGCGTCCTGCCAGCGATCTGTCCACAGCAGGGCCACCGCTCGCTCGAGCGTGGGCTCGTCGCCGGCTAGTTGCTCGATGGCTGCCCCCAAAGCTCCGCGGCGGGACGGCGTTGCGATTCCATCGGCGATCAACCGTGCGGCCGCCGCTTGCCGGATCAGCGGAGCAATACCGGCAATTGGCAAAACTCCGGCGGCTTCACCACGACGCACCGCTACCAGCCAACGCACGAAATTCTCTTCGATCGCGGAGGGACTCATCGCAGCGATGAACTCGCCGCCACCGAACAGCGCGATCAGGCGTTGGCGCCCGGCAGCCGCCGCAGGAACTTGCGCTGGAAAATGGGCCAGAGCCTGCAGCGCCAAACGCTCGACGGCGGGATCGACAGTCAGGTCTGAATTCACCAGCGGAATCGCGGCGAGCGCCTGAATCCACAGCGAAGCGGCGGTTCCCCACTGCTGGTCCGTGGCTGTCGAAAAATCGTGAGGCGAAGCCGCAATCGCAGCTTCCACCGGTTTTCCGTTGGCCAACAATCGCGCCACCAGCCAGCTTCGAGCTTGCTCGGCCGCTGGATCGCCCGGCCATAACTGGAGCGTTTGCCGCAGCAACTGATCGACCGTTTCGGTTTCGCTGGATACAGCGGCAGGATCGGTAGCGGCAGCTCGTGTCAGCTGATCGAGCAGCACCGCAGCCTGCAGGTGCAGTTCCGCCATTTCCGGCGTCTGCTGATGCGCAAGCGAGATCTCTCGCAGCAGCTCCGCGGCGGCAGATTGCTGGCCCGCCCGGCTCAGGGCGGCCGCACCCGCGATCGCCAATTGCTTGGCGACGATCGGGTCTGTCGTTCCGTGGGCCGCCGAGCGGAGTTGTTCCGCAGCTTGCATAGCGTTGCCGGCCCGCAGATCGGCCGCCGCCTTGGCAAGCACGATTCTCGGGTCGGTCGAGTCCGCCAATGATTGACCAAGCAACTCCACTACGATGGTCTCCGCACGCCGCTGAGCAAAATCACCGCCGCGCTGACGAATTGCCTCCATCCAAGCGCCGATTGCCTGCTGGTGTTGTTGATCGTTCGTGCTGCCTCGGCTCTGGGCGATCAAGAATCGCAGGCGGGCCAAGTCGGACTCGGGCGCTGCTGCGGCTTCGGTAGGGTGGTCGCCGTAGTGACTTGCCAGCAAGCGTTCAGCTAATGGAATCTGGTTCTGTTCCACCGCCAGCCGCACGGCCAGCGCGAGCGTGGGATCGTTGAGTTTGCCAGCGAGTGCCGGCTGCTGGGAGTCGGCGGTGGAGTCCGCTGCAGCGGCAAGCAGCGGCTGGAGCACGTCAACCGCCTGTTCGACCTGCCCCATCCGCAGCAGAGCTTCGCAGCGCATGCGTACCAATTCAGCCTGTCGCACCGGATCACCGCGTACCAAGCTCATTGCCGTGATGGCAGTTTGCTGAGCCTCGGCTGCGGCGGCCAGCGCGTCGTCTGATCCGGCAGCAAACAGTTCGCCCCGTTGCAACAGCGTCTCGACCCGCTTTACTGCGATAGCGTTGCGCAACGCCATCAGTTCATCGATCCAAGCCGACCGATCCCGCTGCTCAAAAGCGATTGCGATCTGTTCTGCGACCTCCTGTTCGAGTGCCTGCAGATCACGTCCACGCTCAATTAGCACAGCCAGCACCTCGAGCCGTTGCCGATCTGCGCCCGGTGTCACGGTCAGCACCACCGCTTGTCGCTTGGCCACGGCAACGTCGATCGCCGCCTGCTGAAACCGCAGCCATGCTGCCCGTCGATGATCCGGATAAGCTCGCAACACGCGCAACAGGGGTTCTCGGGCAGCCTCCAGATGGACTGGCTGTTGATCGAGCGGAGCGCGAAGCAGTTTGGTAACGCGCACACTGGCCAGTGCTACCGCTCCTTGGGCTGCTTCGTCTGAGGACAACACGGCAGCATCCAAATGTTTGCGAGCCAGTGCCTCAGCTTGGTCGAGCATGCCTTGGCCAACCAGCACAGGGATGGTTTCCAGCCCGGGCAGTGGCGCGGCAGCGCGATCGTCCGAGCGAGCCGAGACCTCCGCTGGGGCGGCTGACTGCGAGGCTGCTTTGTGAACTTCAGCGAACAACAACCAGCCAGCGAGTGCCAGCGCTAGCACGATTCCTGGGCGCTTGCTCGGGCTGCGTCGCAATACGAAGGAGTTTGTGCTCATTGTTCTTGGACCGCAAACAGCACTTCCTCGATACCGGCAGCGCGAATCACATCGTAGACGGCGATTGCCTCGCCCATCGATACTTCTGGGTCAGGCTGCACGATCACCGGCGGCTGAGCACCCAGGGCTGCAATCTCGCGGACGCGTGCTGCCAACGCCGACAAATCGGGAATGATTTGCTCGTTCAATCGGATCTCCGCAGTCGAACGACCGGCAACCGACGCGAGTCGGACGCTCATCTCATCAAAGACCGATAGCAGCGGCTGCTCTAAACCACCTGTTGTTCCTGGAAGCGTAGGCAGGGCCAATTCGCTACTGAGATCCTGTTCAGGCTGCTCAAAACTCGAGGTCCACAGGAAGAACACGAGCAGCAAAAAGACGACGTCGATCATCGGCGTCATCTGGAGGTCGATTGCTCGGCTGCTGCGATTGACAGGGGGACGCATCGAACGAGCCCACAAGGGCAAACTATAAAAGTAGTCGGTAGGGGGTAGTAAAGGCCGCGACTCGAACAGGCTTGTGCTCGTTAGTCATTTGCTGAAATCAGCTAGCGTTCCTCGCGCACGGCGAACACGATTTGGGCGACTCTCGCATCGGCGGCGGATTGGAGCAGCGGCGCAATCTGGGCATAAGGAACCCTGCGATCGGTGCGAATCCGGACGGCGGCCAATTCGCCATGCTGCTCGACGTGTCGCTGCATCAATTCGCTCAGCCGCTCGTGGTCATGTCCCATGCCGCCGACCGAAAGCGTGCCGTCAGCCAGGACATTGATCGTCAGCCACTCCGAGGAGTCAGCCGCGGGCAATTGCGGGCCTGCGGCGGGCAAATCCAGCGGCAGACGGGTTTCCTGTTGAGCAAGGTGGCTGGAGACGAGGAAGAAAATAATCAGCAAAAACACGACGTCGATCATCGGTGTCATGTTTGCCCCGATCGGCGTGCGTCGGCTGACTGCCGGACTTCGCATTCCTTGCCTCGCTGTATCACCGCCCTGGAGAGTTCGCCTGACTCCTCTGAGTATAGCTGCTGAGCGGCTAGCGCCATCTCTCATCAGCCATCCGGTTGTGGGGAGAGTTCACAGGCCGTGGTCGTTTTCACTGAGTTAAAAATTGCCGTGCCGTCCCGATTCGCACACGTCGACGGGACGATTCGCCGATAGGGAACATTCACGGTGGAAGTTGTTTCCCGAATACCATTCTCCAAACGGCCCCAGGTAAACATGGCGTTTCTTTCCGGAAACTTGAGTTTTGAGCGTTTTCGCGTCGTCAGCCCCGAAGTCAAAATGTTCGGGCCGGAGCATCTGGAGAAGCTGCAGGCCCATGCCGCTGGCGAATTTCGACCTAGCAGTGAAGAGACAGTCACCGCCGGATTCATTGGGGGCTCACACCTTTTTGACCACAATTTTGAACTGGAAAAGAACGTCATTTTCGATGCGCTGCATTTCGCGATGCGGATCGACACCAACCAGGTCCCCTCGGCTATCCGCAAGGCCTGGATGCAAATGGAGCTCAACGCCCTGAAGGCCGAGAATCCTGAGCGGCGGCCATCGAAGGCAGAGAAAGAGCAGGCCAAAGAGGCGGTCGAGCAGCGTGCTGCGGACGAAGCGGCAACCGGCAAATACCACCGCATGAATCAGTTTCCCGTGCTCTGGGACGCTCCGTCAGGGATGATTTACTTTGGTGGGTCAAGCAGCACGCCGTGTGGACTGTTCGCCGATCTGATGTCGCAAGCGTTCGAGATGGAACTGGATCGCATCAGTACCGGTTATCTGGCGACTCAGTGGGCCGATCGTCACGGGGCCGCTGCCGCGATGGATGAAGTCCGTCCGACGGTGTTTCACCCCGAACACACCGGTGGCGATGCGGCCTGGGCCAATGCCGATTCACCGCACCCCGACTTTCTGGGCAATGAGTTCCTGCTGTGGCTTTGGCATACACTCGATCAGCAGTCGGACACGCTGAAACTCGCGGATGACACCGAAGTGACGGTGATGTTCTCGAAGTCGTTAACCCTTGAATGCCCTGCCGGAATTTCCGGTCGTGAAACGATTTCTGCCGATATCCCCACTCGGCTGCCCGAAGCTTTGGAAGCGATTCGCACGGGTAAGCTGCCCCGGAAAGCTGGGCTGACGCTGGTACGGCTCGGCCAGCAATACGAGCTGAACCTGCAAGCTGAGACGTTCTCGATTAGCGGCGCAAAAGTTCAGCATGACGAGGATGCGCAGGGCCGCGAGGTGCTCGAAAGCCGGATCGACGCCATCCGCCAACTCAATCAGACCGTCGATCTGCTGTTCGAACGGTTCTGCCAAACCCGGCTGTCAGCGGCCTGGGCCGATCAGGTGGAGCAGATCAGCCGTTGGGTCAGCCCGCTGCATCCCGAGCGTAAACGCAACGCG
>CALELC010000554.1 GCA_937904535.1 uncultured Planctomycetaceae bacterium | reverse complement strand
TGATCGGTGATGTAATGCTTGGTCTTCGCTGTAAACAGGTCGGTGGTGTAGCAGAGATCGAGGCCCGCGGAGACATCGGTGGTGTTTTCCCACACCTGTTTGGGTCCGCGATGAGGGCCTTCCTTCGGATAGTGTTCGTGACCATCGCGGTGCCGCATGTAGCCGAAGTAGTACTCGAATCCGCGGCGGTTAGGATGCGCCGGCCAGCGAGGGGGCTCGCTTTCATCCTGCTCCTGCCCGCCCTGGAGGCCGTACTTGCCGATGGCGGCGGTAGCGTAGCCAGCGGTCTGCAGCATCGTTGCCAGCGTGTGGTTGGCTTCGAGAGCTTTGTCGAATTGGTTGTCCCGCACGTTGGCGTGTCCCTGATGCACCCCCAGCAGTAAGGAGGCTCGCGACGGAGCGCAGACCGGTGCGGGGCAATAGTGATGCGGCAACTGAATCCCCTCGGCAGCCAGTCGATCAAGTGCCGGTGTTTGGTGCCAAGGCTTGGAACGATCACCCGCGGCAGCGCGTTGATTTTGGAAGAACACGCCGAGATCACCGAAGCCGAGGTCGTCGACAAAGATGAACAGGATGTTCGGTCGGTCGCCGTGGCCAGGGAGGTGGGACACCGGGGCAGCAGCGCGGCTGTTCGTCGGCACCGCCGCAGCAAGGAGGCCGAGCAACGAAAGAGCAGAAAGGCACAGAGCACGCTGGGCAAACATTATCAATACCTGATCCGGTGAAGATGCACGGGGGCGGCAAAGGGTCGTCCGGTATAATTCAAACCGAGGCGCGAAACAACGGACCGCCGAGCAAGAAAATAATGCTTAGACGCGAACCCAGGTTTGCTGGTAAGTTGCTCATTCGCAGCGCCGACGCCCATCGAACACCAAAGGAATGCTCTCGATGTACCGAACCACCGCCCTGCTGGGCTGCGCCTTTTGGCTCGCGATGTCTGTGCCGGCGACGGCGCAGCTGCGGCACGATGTGTCCTTTGCTCGCCAAGATGCGATCGTCCGCTCGTCAACCGCCGTGCTCAATGAGATCATGGCGATTCCGTTTTCCGGGATCCCCGCGTCGATGCTCGCTGACGCTCATGGGGTGGCGATCATCCCCAATGTGATCAAAGGGGGCTTTGTCATTGGAGCTCGCTATGGCCGCGGCGTGTTGTTGGTCCGAGAGGAAACCGGCCAGTGGCATGCCCCGGTGTTCATCACGCTGACCGGGGGCAACATCGGTTGGCAAGCCGGTGTGCAGGCAACCGATCTGATCCTGGTGTTCCGGACCCGCCGCAGCGTGGACGGGATTTTGGCAGGCAAGTTTACCCTCGGCGCCGATGCGGCTGCTGCCGCTGGTCCCGTGGGGCGCCAAGCCGCTGCGGCGACCGACCGACATCTGGCCGCGGAGATCCTCTCCTACTCGCGCAGCCGCGGGCTGTTTGCCGGAGTGTCGATCGACGGTTCTGCGATTCAAATCGATTCGCTGGCAACCGGTGCCTACTATCCGCAAGCCGCGGTGGCTCAGGTCGGAGGAATGCCGACGGTGGCGGTTCCCGAAGCGGCGCAGCAGTTGACGTCGCTGGTGGCGAGCTTTGCGGAGAATCCGCAGGAGCCGCCTGCCGTTGTTACGGAACCGGTATTGGCTCGGCAGTACGCGGTGCAGAGCAGCGACGTCATCCGCGGACAATTGGCGCAGTCGGCCACTTCGATGTACGAGCTGTTGGACGACTCTTGGCGAAGCTTCCTCGCGTTGCCGGCTGGAGTGTTTGTGCACAGCAATCACCCCGATATGGATTCGCTGAAAACGTCGCTCAAGCAGTTTGACACGATCGCGACGGACCCGCGTTACCAAACGCTGGCTGCGCGGCCGGAGTTCCAGTCGACCCATGCGCTCTTGCGGAACTACGTGCAGTCGCTGACCGAGTCGGCTGAGCCGTTGCAATTGCCGCCACCTCCGGCCACGACGGCGACTCCTTGAGTTGATGTGCGATCGGCCGGTATGCACCCAGGGCCTGACGCTTTGACCTCCAGCAGGTAAGCTCACGGAATGTTCTCCGGTTCCGACTGACGTGAGCTGACTTGTGATCGATCGCCTGTTTTTCGCTACCGTCCTGCTGCTGGTTCTCGGGACCATTTCGTGCCGTGATGCTGCCAGCTTTGTCGCTAGTGCGCCGCCGGTTGACTCCCGTGAGGGTGAGGAAGCGGACCAACGGGAGCTGACTTTGGCCACGACCCAGCGGGCCGGGGGCGCCGGTCGGTTGCGGGTGATGACCTGGAATCTCGAATGGTTTTTCGATGAGCAGACGGGTGACAACTACAGCGAACTGGCCAAACAACAATCGGCGCCCAGCCGCGGCGATTGGAACTGGAAACGCAATGCCGTGGCGCAGGCGGTGGCCGCGGGCGAACCGGACATCGCTGGCTTACAGGAAATTGAAAACCAACGCGTGCTGTTCTATTTAAGACAGGCGTTGCTGCGAGATCACGACCAGGAATACGCTGAGCTTGCCGCTGCCGGAGGCGACTACTACACCGAACAAGATGTCGGGTATCTCTATCGCCCGCAGCTCGGTGAGCTGCAATTGCTGCCGCTGCGACAGACGATCTTTGGCCGCAGTTCGGCAATGCTCGCCAGCGGTCAGCACGAAGAAGTAACCAAGCATTTAGCGGTGGAGTTCGAGGTCCGTTGCGGCGATGCGGTTGAAACTCTGACGGTTATGAATATCCACCTGCGGGCTGGGGCAGATGCCAGCGTCATACGCCGCGGTCAAGCCCGCTCGGTCCACACATGGCTAGCGGATAAAATCACCGCTGGTGAGAACGTGATCGTGCTGGGCGATTTCAATTCGGTTGCCGCAGTCCCGGCGGCTGCCGGGACGGAGATCCATGCAGCGCTCGGTAAGGAAACGGCAACGGCGAGCGATGACCTGATCGACCTGCACACTCACTTGCCAGCGAACGAACGCGCCACGCACCTACAGACCGGACGGGCGCTCGATCGAATTTTGGTCAGCCCGAGTCTGTTGCACGACGATCCTGAACGCGTGGATTTGACATTCGAGAAGATCCAAAGGCTCAAGAACCTGGCGGTTCGCGGCCAGCCGGACGCGACCGGTGAGCACTACGATCGTTACTGGCAAATGAAAGCCTCGGAACGCGATCTCAGCGATCATTACCCGGTCATGGCGACCTTTCAATTTAAGTAAATCCCTGTTTAACCTGCCGCAAAGGTTTGTTACTTGAGCGATCCAACCGACCCGCCCGCTGAGCCCGAATCATCCACAGGTGCGGCTGCCGATGATGCCACGCCGCGGATTTCCCTCGACGACTTTCTCAAAACCGGCGGCTTTGTCGGCACGGGAGGCCAAGCCAAGTTCCTGATTCAGGGCGGTGAAGTGCTCGTCAACGGCCAGGCCGAAACTCGCCGACGACGCAAGTTGCTGCCGGGCGATGTGGTCGAGCTGTTGGGCAAGCGGATCGTGGTTCCGCAGCGGAGCGGCGATCATGAGTGAGATGGATGCTTATGATTTCGAGCTGCCGCGCGAGCTGATCGCACAGCAGCCGGTGGCGACGCGCAGCGATGCCCGCCTGATGCTCGTCGACCGCCGCACCGGTACCATCGACCATGCGCACGTGCGTGACCTGGTCGGCTACCTGGATGCGGGAGATGCGCTGGTGCTCAACGACAGCCGTGTGGTTCCGGCACGGTTGGCAGGCTATCGCGCTCAGACACGCGGCCGCTGGCAAGGTCTGTTTCTTGCCGCCGATGAGAAGACCGGAGTCTGGGAAGTGCTCACCAAAACGCGCGGCAAGCTCGTAAACGGTGAGCTGATCATGATTCAGGACCGCCATGGCCGCGACAGTTTTACCCTGCGATGCATCGCTCGTACGGAGACCGGGAGCCTGCTGGTTCAACCCGAGGAATCCGGTTCGGCGATTGAGTTGCTGCAGAAATACGGCCGAGTGCCGCTGCCGCCGTACATTCGCGACGGGCAGATGGTCGATGCCGATCTCAGTGACTATCAGACGGTGTATGCGAAGGAACCTGGCAGCGTAGCGGCCCCGACCGCCGGATTGCACTTTACCGATGCGTTGCTCGACAAGATCTCTGCCGCCGGGGTGAACATTGCTCCGGTTACACTGCACGTCGGTATCGGGACGTTTCGCCCGATCGCTGTAGAATCGCTCGACGAGCACCAAATGCATAGCGAATGGGGGGAGATCGATGCTGCGAGTTGCGAAACCTTGATGGCGGCGCGTGCTACTGGCAAACGGATCGTGGCTGTCGGGACAACCTCGGTGCGGGTGCTGGAAAGCGCCGCCAAGGCTGGTGCCGGACAGCTGGCTCCGTGGCAAGGCGAGACCAACTTATTCATTCGCCCCGGACATGCGTTTGCCGCAGTCGATGCGCTGATGACCAATTTCCACTTGCCGCGCAGTTCGTTGCTGGTCCTCGTCAGCGCCTTTGCCGGGACGGAATTGATCCGCCAGGCCTATCAGGAAGCGATTCGTCAAGAATACCGCTTCTTCAGCTACGGAGATGCGATGTTGATTTACTAGCCGCCGGTGGACACCTGCTGTGGGTGTGTCCCCGTTTGATACCTGTTACTGCTACCTGCTTCGAGCTGAACCTGCGATGTCGAGCGAAGAACAAATTTTGGTTGTCCCTGAGTCCGTGCTCGCTGCGATCGGGCCATTAGAAGGGTTCAGCCGTGACGTCGATCGGTTCCTCGGGCCGATCTTGGCCAGCGACCAATTGTCGTTTCGGCCGCGCGGTCAAATGGAATCCGACCCGTCATTCAAGCAGCTCATTCCATATGTGATTCTGCAGCACACGGACGAGGCGGGGACGATTCGCATCTTCATCTACACTCGTGGATCCGGCCAGGGCGAAAGCCGCCTGCACGCCCGTCGCTCGATCGGGATCGGTGGCCACATAAGCGAAGAAGATGCGGCTGGCGGGAGTGACCCGTATCTCACCGGCATGCGGCGCGAACTAGCCGAAGAGGTCACGATTCATTGCGATTACACCGAGCGGCGGGTCGGATTGATCTATGATTCGACCACAGAAGTCGGCCGCGTGCACCTCGGCGTGGTGCATCTACTGGAATTGGCCGATCAACGCGTCGAGCCGAATGAAGAGGATATCTCGGCCACCGAGTTTGTCACCTTGGATGAACTCAAAGCGCAGTATGATTCACTGGAGGTTTGGAGTCGTTTGTGTGTTGATTCGTTGTACTGACTCGAACCAAGACAGCTAGGATGATTTATCTGGACCATCACGCCACCACCCCGGTCGATCCGCGGGTCGTTGAGGCAATGCTGCCGTGGATGACGGTTCATTTTGGAAATCCTCATAGTCATTCTCATCTCGTGGGACGCAAAGCAGCTGAGGCTTGTGAGCAAGCCTTGGCGACGATTGCGTCACTGATCGGTACGGAAGCCGATAACCTGGTGCTGACCAGTGGGGCGACCGAGAGCAACAACCTGGCCATCGACGGCGTGCTGCGCCATCCGCGGCAGCGTCGCCGTCACATCATTACGGCTGCGACCGAGCACCCGGCTGTGTTGGACCCGGTCGCGCGGCTCGGACGCGAAGGGTTTCGGGTTACCGTGCTTCCGGTTCGCCCGCAGGACCAGTCCGAGTGTGGGTTGGTCGATCCAGAGCATCTGCGCGCCGCGATCGACGATGACACTGCGCTCGTTTCGATCATGTGGGCCAATAATGAGATCGGCGCCCTGCAACCGATTGCTGAACTAGCCGAAATTGCACACGCTGCCGGGGCACTGTTTCATACCGACGCCACCCAGGCACTTGGACGGGTTCCGGTTGATATGGCTGCGGCAGATGTCGACCTGCTCAGCGGATCAGCGCATAAGTTTTACGGCCCCAAGGGCGTCGGTTTTCTGTATATCGGTTCGCAACGGCGGGTCCGTCTGCGACCACTCGTGGAAGGTGGCGGGCAGCAGCGTGGATTGCGCAGTGGCACACTCAATTCCGCTGGTCTGATCGGGATGGCTGAGGCTCTGAAGATCTGCGTAGCAGATTTACCGGCCACGACAGCGCGCGTGGGCGCCCTGCGCAATGAGCTGTGGGCGCGATTGCAAACCGCCTTTCCCGGGATCGAACTTAACGGCCCAGCTCTACTCCCCGAACTGCGGCTGGCCGAGAATCTCAATGTTTCGCTCGCCGATGTGGAAGGTGAAACCTTGATGGCAGCAGCGCCGCAAATCGCGATTAGTAGCGGCGCGGCGTGCAGCAGCGTCGATCCGCGGCCCAGTCACGTGCTGACCGCGATTGGGCTGAGCGAAAGCCGCGCGCGGCGCAGCTTGCGGTTTGGACTGGGACGTCAAACGACGGCGGCTGAGATCGAACAAGCCGTAGACTACTTAGTTGCTGGCTATCGTAAGCTGATGGACGCCTACAGCTGAGCCTCAGCCAAGTTAGCTACCGCAATCTTAGTTGCGGTCGCTTGCACAGAGAGCGTGGTGGCTTGGAATCGGTGTCACGAACCGTGGGGATGGCGATCCCTGTTTCGTTGAGATGAGTGTAGCGCCGGACGCAGATGCCGGGGCAACATCTTCTGTTACGTTAATTTGTGAAGCGAGGCAGCATGCCCTTCGTCCCTCAGAGGCGTGCCGCTCCATAACGACGAGCACCGGCTTATCAGTGAGGCCGCCCCAAGTGATGTGCTATGAGACTTAGGGAAGTGCGTGAGGGATAACTCCACGCACCTTTAAGAATCCGCTGATCGCCACGATGACCACTGCCAGCACCACGAGCACGGTTAGCCAAGTGGAGCGATTACGGCGGATGCCTTCGAATGCCTCGCTGCGTCCGACCAGTGCGGACGCCAAGAAAAATACGCCGAGCGCCAGCAGCATCTTGGTCCCCAGCAAGGCGTGATACAAGCTGTCGCCCTGATGCAGCGGCATGGCGCGGAAGTAATTATAAAATCCGGTGATCAGAAACAGCGCGATCCCGCCGTGCACGAACTTTTTCCAGCGGTCGAGGATCGCCACCGCCAAGCTCAAGTGAGGATTGTCGCCTTGCGCTCGGAACGACGGCAGCAGCACCAGCAGGTTGAAGATGCTGCCGCCAACGAGGGTGATGGCGGTCAACACATGCAGGATTCGCGAAAGCACATCGATAGCGAGCACGATAATTGATCCAGTTGAAGTCGAAGGAGCTGAACACGCGATTGCGTCAGGCAAGTCGGCTCTTGCCTGGTGCTAGTTATCTACCACTCGACGCCGGTGATCAATCGTGCTGGCAGGTGTGACACGCTGTTGAGCCAATCCAGTCGCCACTGCGAATCCTTGAAGTCAACTTTGGTGATGCCGGTATTGCGCAGTGGTCCGAATAACGTCGCATCAGCAACCGGATGCAGCATCTGCATCAGCATGTTGCGAATGAAGTCGGCGTGCAAAATAGCAACCACGTTTTTGTCGGTGCCGGCAAAGGTTTGGATCAAACGCTCGATTACGACGCTGGCACGGCACAGCGCTTCATCATCGGTCTCCGGTTCACGGCCAAACCACCAGCCGTCTTCGCTGATCGACTGATCGACAATTGCGGTGGGCCACTCGGTCAGAATCGATGATCTTCCCAGGCCAGGACGTCCAGCGATTCCGTTGCCTGCATGGCCGCAGTAACAACCTCCACGCTCGAACACATCGTGCCAGACCATCGCGGCGGCTGGCTTGGCGACGTCGCTCACGATTCGAGTCGTCTGAAGCGTGCGGCGAAATGGACTGGTAATCAGCACGTCGATCTTCAGCGTGCGGCACCACTGGGCGAGTGCCTCAGCTTGCAAACGCCCGACGGGGGTAATAACGGGATCTTCTACACGCTGGTAGGCCGGCCGAGCGTTGTTCTCGCTCTCGGCGTGGCGAATCAAATAGAGCTGCATCGGACTCGAATATCAGACTGCCGACTTCGTGACCGATGCGGGCATCGAGAACAGCGACTCAACCTTGAGAATCGCATAATCATCAGGAAAGGTATGAATCGCTTGCACCAACATACTCGCAGAGCGGGTCTCAATATTCACATAACTCAGCGCACCAAAAGCGAGGCGGCCACTGCTTTCAAAGCGGTGCAATAGGCCTTCGGTGGAATCGCCAGAAAGTTGTTGGTTGACCATCCAAAACATTTCGGGCGCAACGGAATCGAGATGAAAATGGGTGCGATAGACAATGCCGCCGTGGCACTGGGCGCTGTCGGTCCGACTGCCTTTGAGGGGGACCGATAGCAAACATCGTTTGGTGGGTAAGGGCTGCGAGGCGCTGGTTGCGACTTCGCACAGGGTCACGCCTCGGCCTTGCCAAGTGACGACATGTCCACAGCTGGTGATATCAACGCGCGCCTCGTAGTCGCTTCGCCGCACCGTGCGGGACTTGTGGACGGTGTACAGTTCCGGATGCAGGGAGCGACCGAAGACTCGGAAGGCGAGTTCAGCGATTTTGGGGCGGACTGAAAGCACAATGCGAATCTCAGCGGAACAAGGGGAAATAAATCAGCACGAACAGCATCACGAGCGAATCGTGAATCGATCAGAGAAGCAGCGGTGACAAGGCCTCGTGGCTCCCCGCGGCTGCATTATAGGCATTCGGGCTCCGATCGCCAAAGAGCGTTTACGGCGAACCGCCTCTCGCCTATCCTTTAGCGTGTTGCCTGTCAGATTCGACTTGACACCGCAGCCGATTTCGCGCTGCATCGTCTCCCCACTTGCTGCCCTGAGTTGGCTGCTGCTCCATGATCGTCGTCATCGATAACTACGATTCCTTTACCTACAACCTCGTCCAGCGGCTCGGCGAGATCGATCCATCCATCGAGATGCGGGTGGTGCGAAATGACCAAGCGACGCCTGAAGAGATCGAGAGCTGGGGAGTGTCACGTCTGCTGATTTCACCCGGGCCGTGTACACCGAGTGAGGCCGGAATCAGTGTCGCCTGTGTCCGCCACTTTCTCGGCAAGATTCCGCTGTTGGGGGTGTGTTTGGGACATCAATCGATCGGTCAAGCCTTGGGAGCGACGATCGTCCGCGCACCGATGTTGATGCACGGCAAGACCGACGCCATTTCGCACGATGACACCGGCCTGTTCGCTGGAATCGAATCGCCGTTCATTGCGACGCGGTATCACAGCCTCGTGATCGACCCGCCGACCCTGCCGGACTGCTTGGCCGTAAGCGCTTGGAGCGACCTGGGGCCGAGTCGCCAGATCATGGGCGTGCGCCACAAGCAGCACAAACTCGAAGGCTGGCAGTTTCACCCCGAGAGTTTTTTGACGCAGCCGGGGACGGAGTTGCTGCGGCGGTTTCTCGCTTGGTGATGTTCAGCGGGCACTCGGCATGCGGGTCAATCGCGCGCTGATGGGCCGCCGCCGATGAGCGGTTTGCCGGTTTCTCCTGTATCGCCCCAAGCCGATGTGCATCGACCCTTGCCGTCGGGGGCCGGGCTCATGACAATACCCGTTTTCGATTGGCGAACGTGAGCCATCGACAGTCGTGGCCCCGCGCGTGAGGCGGGTTTTGCGTGTCGATTGCCGTTCGCATCTCTTACGCTCGGTTTGTATCGATGCTCCGCAGTCAATCCGCTTCGTCGCTTCTTCCCGATCTGATCCGTGAACGCATTCTGCTGCTCGACGGCGCGATGGGAACGATGATCCAGCGGCTCAAACTGGATGAGCAGGCGGTGCGCGGCGAGCGGTTTGCCGGTCACCACAAGGACCTGCAAAACTTTCCGGATATCCTCTGCCTGACCAACCCGCAGAGCATCACCGACATTCATGCGGCGTATCTCGAGGCCGGCAGCGACATCGTCGAGACCAATTCTTTCGGCGCCTCGCCGGTGGCGATGCTCGAGTTCGACTTGCCGCTGGAACTCGTCGACGAGATCAATGCTGCTGCCGTGCGTTGTGCTCGTGTCGCGGTCGATCAGTGGAACGAACGGACACCTGACAAGCCGAGGTTTGTCGCAGGGTCAATCGGTCCGACCAGCCGGCAGATGGCGATCAGTGTCGACCCCAACGACGCCGCTAGCCGCTCGGTAACATTCCCCGAGATGGTTGACAGCTACCGGCGTCAGGTAGCGGCGCTGGTGAATGCCGGCGTCGATATTTTGCTGCCGGAGACCGCGATCGACACGCTGAACCTGAAGGCTTGTTTGTTCGCGATTCAGGACTTTTTTGATGCGGGCGGACGCCGTTTGCCGGTGATGGTCAGCGGCACGTTTGACAAGGGCGGGCGGACGTTCGTCAGCGGGCAGAGCATCGAGGCGTTCGTAGCTGCGATCGAGCATTTTCCGCTGCTGTCAATCGGCATGAACTGCGCGCTGGGGCCGGACGTGATGCGGCCGCACCTGGAGGAATTGGCCAAGGTCGCTGGCGTTCCGATCAGTTGCCATCCCAACGCAGGCTTGCCCAATGAAATGGGGCAGTTCGACCTGACACCCGCGAAGATGGCGGAGTACATCGCCGATTTCGCGAACAATGGCTGGGTGAACATCGTTGGCGGTTGCTGCGGAACGACGCCTGACCATATCCGCGCGATGGCCGACGTCATCAAGTCGGCCAAGCCGCACCAGGAAACGCCGGGACCGGTCTACACGCGACTCTCGGGCCAGTTGCCGATGGTCATGCGGCCTGAGATCCCGTTTACGATGATCGGCGAACGGACCAACGTCACCGGCAGCCGCGCCTTCGCTCGTCTGATTCGCGACGACAAGTTCGAAGAAGCGGTCGAAGTCGCCCGACAACAGGTTCAAAACGGCGCGTCGATCATCGACGTCAACTTTGACGATGCGCTGCTCGATGGCGTCGAAGCGATGACGCGGTTTCTGCGGTTGATCGCGGGCGACGATGTCGCTGGCTCGGTGCCGGTAATGATCGACAGCAGCAAGTGGGAAGTGATCGAAGCCGGTTTGCGCAACTGCCAAGGCAAATCGATCGTCAACTCGATCTCGCTGAAGGATGGCGAACAGGAGTTTCTCCGTCGCGCTCGCTTGGTGCGGCAGTACGGCGCGGCGGTCGTCGTAATGGCGTTCGATGAGCAAGGCCAGGCGGCTGACGAAGAAAACAAGGTGCGGATCTGCAAACGGGCCTACGACTTGTTGGTGAACGAGGTCAACTTCCCGCCGCACGACATCATCTTCGACCCCAATATTCTGACCGTGGCGACAGGGATCGAAGAGCACAACAATTATGCGGTTGACTTCATCAACGCCATTCGTCGCATCAAGCAAGAGTGTCCGGGCGCAAAAACCAGCGGCGGGGTGAGCAACATCAGCTTCAGCTTCCGTGGCAATGACCGCGTCCGCGAAGCGATCCACAGCGCCTTCTTGTTCCACGCCGTCAAGGCTGGACTGGACATGGGGATCGTCAACGCAGGGCAGCTCGAAATCTACGAGCAGATTCCGGCGGACTTGCTGGAACACGTGGAGGACGTGTTGCTCAATCGCCGGCCCGATGCCACGGACCGGATGCTCGAGTTCGCAGAGAAAGTCAAAGGCGGCGCGAAAAAGGCGAGCGGCGAGGACCTCGCGTGGCGGTCCGAGAGTGCCGCCGAGCGGATCAAATACGCGCTGCTCAAAGGCATCGACAAGTACATCGTCGAGGACACCGAAGAGATCCGCCAGCAGGTACCTCGCTGCCTCGACGTGATCGAAGGTCCGCTGATGGACGGGATGTCGGTCGTCGGCGAGCTGTTCGGCCAAGGCAAAATGTTTTTGCCGCAGGTCGTGAAATCGGCGCGGGTGATGAAAAAGGCCGTGGCCTATCTCGAGCCGTTCATGGAGCAGGAGAAGATCGACCAGGGAATCGAGCAGCAGGCGCACCGCGGCAAGTTCCTGATCGCGACGGTCAAAGGGGACGTCCATGATATCGGCAAGAACATCGTCGGCGTGGTGCTGCAGTGCAACAACTACGAAGTCATCGACCTGGGGGTGATGGTCTCTGCCGAGCGGATTCTTGAAGAAGCGATCAAGCACAACGTCGATCTGATTGGGTTGTCAGGGTTGATCACGCCGAGCCTCGACGAAATGGCGCATGTCGCTGGTGAGATGCAGCGCCGTGGGTTTACGGTGCCGCTGTTGGTCGGCGGGGCAACGACCAGTGCCAAGCACACGGCCGTGCGGATCGCGCCGCGATACACCGCGCCGGTGGTGCATGTGCTCGATGCCAGCCGCAGTGTGGGCGTCGTTGAAAAGCTGATCAGCGAAGAAAACCGTGAGGCGTTTATCGCCGAAAATACACGGGTGCAGGCCGAATTGGCGGCCAGTTACCGCGATCGTCAACAGAAGCTCGTCCCTTATGCGACGGCGCTTGAAAATCGATTCCAAACCGATTGGCAGACTGTTCAGATCGACAAACCCGAGTTCATCGGTGTGCGGACCTTGCGCGATTTCCCGCTGGAGGACTTGCGTGAATACATCGACTGGTCGCCGTTCTTTATGACCTGGGAACTCAAGGGCAAATACCCCAAGATCCTCAGCGACCCGGCGGTCGGCGCCCAAGCCACAGAACTGTTTCGCGACGGGCAAGCCCTGCTGGACCGCGTGACCCGTGAACGGTTGCTAAAGGCCAACGCCGTGTACGGGTTCTTCCCGGCAGCGAGTGATGGCGACGATGTGATCTTGTATCGAGACGACACCCGCAGCGAAGAACTGACGCGGTTCCATTTCTTGCGACAGCAGTGGGAACGGAAAGGGCAGACGGATTATCGCTCGCTCGCCGATTACATTGCCCCTATCGGCAGTGGCCGTGCAGATTACCTCGGGGCGTTCTGCGTCACTGCTGGTATCGGCGCGGACGAACTCGCCGCCCAGTTCCGCGCCCAGCAAGACGACTACAGCGGGATCATGGTACAGGCGATCGCTGACCGCTTGGCCGAAGCGTTTGCCGAACTGCTGCACCACCGCGCGCGGCGCGAGTGGCAGTACGGCGCTCAGGAGCAGTTCACTCCGCAGGAGATGATCGACGAGCAGTACCGCGGCATTCGTCCGGCCGCCGGCTACCCGGCTTGTCCCGACCACACCGAGAAACGCACGCTGTTTGATCTACTGGATGCCGAAGCGAACGCTGGCGTGCAGTTGACAGAAAGTTTTGCGATGACTCCCGGAGCCAGCGTGAGCGGCTTGTACTTCGCTCACCCCCAGGCACGGTACTTCACCGTCGACCGCGTGACCCGCGACCAAGTAGAGGATTATGCCCGCCGCAAAGGGCGACCGCTGCGCGAGGTCGAGCGCTGGCTGACCCCCAACCTCGCCTACGATCCGGACTGAGACACCGTTCCCCGTCCGGCTTGCTTCTCGCTGCTCAGTGAGAGCAGTTCCTGATGTCCAGATTGCCGTTAAGTGTAGTTTAGTGTGCGTTTCTTTGGCATTGGCCGCTTTTGCGCAGTAGACTTGGGAGGCTGCGGCCGGATCCCAGACAGCAGCTGATGCTCCTGCCTCACATCCTGGGGCAGGAGACACGCAGGCAGTGGGAGTCCAGCGGCCGCGATCATGATTGCTGACTTCAGTCTACGGGAGAGGGGCCATGTCCTTACGAGCGACACGTACCGGCGGATTCACGCTTGTAGAACTGTTGGTGGTCATAGCGATCATCGGCGTGATGGTAGGGCTGCTCCTGCCCGCTGTGCAGTCGGCGCGGGAAGCGGCTCGCCGCATGTCGTGTTCCAACAATCTCAAGCAAATGGGATTGGCCATTCATAATTACCACGACAGCTACAATACCTTTCCGATCGGGAGCAATCAGTACAACCACAACGGCATGGTGGATGGTCGGGGGTTTATGGGATGGGCGATCGCCATTCTGCCCAATATTGAACAACAGAATCTTTATGAGCGTTACAACCCGCTTGTTGATTCGCTGTCGAGTCAAAACCAAGTGGTGCGGGAAACGTCGATTCCGACTTATAACTGCCCGAGCGATATCAACATCGGGCAACTCTTGACGCCCGAATCGGGAACTTGCTGTTCCCGGGTTTATGCGACCAGCTCCTACCGCGGTGTATCAGGACGCTCGGCAGGGGCAGCGTACTGGGATGATGCGAATCACTTCGGAGCGACAAACCCACAAGATAAGGGAGTGTTCCCAGCACTGGCGCAGCGCGGTCGGCCGATGCGATTCGCGGATATTATCGACGGTACCAGCAACACGCTGGCGATCGGTGAAGGCCAGACGAAGACACGGCCGACGCGCGGCACGTTTTGGGCACATACCTACACGTCTTATGCCCTGGGTTCGATTACGGTTGGTTATCCCGTGCCATCGTTTGGGATCACCGATTATGAGTTGTGTCGCACCACCGCTGCGAATCTCGGCGTGAGTGACAACGCTTGCAAGCGCTTCTTTGGCTCACAACATCCCGGCGGAGTTCAGTTTGCACGCGTCGATGGCAGCGTCAGTTTTATCTCCAGCACCATCGATCAAGTCGTGCTCGGCGCGCTGGCGACCGCCGCTGGCGGTGAAGTGTTTGCCCAGCCCTAATAACTTGGCGATCGAACTCAGCTGGTAACGCTGGGGCCGCGATTGATGCAGCGCGGCACGAGTTGCTGACTGGCGGCCCATAAACAAAGATCCTTGGGAGACCGTTGATGAGGATTGGTTCGGATTTAAACCCTGTTGCCCCGAGGGCGCGGGCGAGGTGGGCCGGTGTTCGGCTCGCGTTCGGGCTAGGCTGCTTATTGGTTGTCGCTGGATGCGGAGGCACCGGTTACGCACCAGTCTCTGGGACCGTGCTACTCAACGGGCAACCGCTGGCGGACGCGAAACTAATGTTTGAGCCGGTTGGTGATGCCCAGGGCAATGCCAACGGAAATATCTCCTACGGTCGAACCGATGCCGCCGGCCGTTACACGCTCCATTGTCCCATCGCCGATCGCGACGGCGCAATGGTTGGGAAGCATCGGGTGCGAATCGTGACTGCGACGGTACCGACGTATACAGAAGCTCAGAAATCTCAAGCCCGTGCAGCCCTCGAGAAACAAGAGACCCAAAGTGGCGGTAACGCCTCGGACGTGACGGAGGAGATGGTCACCGCGTACCTAAGCGACCGCGTCTTGCCGGTGCACGTCGAGAGCTTACCGGCGAAGTACAACACGCAGACCGAGCTGGAGTTTGTGGTGGAAAGCGGAGACAACCAGGCTGATTTCTCACTGGAACTCTAACCGAGCCGCGTCGGTGAAGCCCTGCGCCGCGGCGGGTATCGCTACCAGGGCTCGGACGTGATCACAGGCAAGAAGTCGTGATTACAGGCAAGAGTTGAGGAGTGGCCGTGCTGACGATCATGAACGTGCAGCGCATCCCGCAGCGCTTCTGTGCTGATGACTGACAGTGACGAGTTGGGGCATCCGCCGGGGCGACGGGCTGAAGCTCTGGATGCCGAAAAAATAAAGTTTGAGGATATTTGCTGGACAATTCGTCGCAGCACGCTACAGTTCACATCCGGATGAGCACAGGCTCTGGAAATCGTCCTTACAAGGACGCCGCCTCATTTCTTATTCGGGTGGTTCAGGATGGTCCGGTCTCTCCTTTTTCGCGTGGCTGCGGTTGTTCTCGTGCTCTCACTGAGAACAGGACAAGTGGATGCCGGTGTGATCCCGGGCTACAATTCCAGCAGCCTGAGCAGCGGGACGGTTTTTGGCAACGCGACCGTCGGGAACGGCACGGCCTGGCTGGAAACCCGCGACAGCCTCAACGCCAGCAAGCTCGCGGCAGGTCTGGGATTGGACTTCGACTGTCTGAAGATCAACCACGGATCGGCAGTGGCTTACTCGCTCACGCTGGGCGACGGCGACTCACTTTCGTTCGACTGGCAGTTTCTGAGCGACGAATTGTCCGGTCGCGGCGTCAGTCGGGACGACATCGCTTTTTGGGGGCTGTTTGATCGGGCGGGGAATACCCGTGACTTTGAAGTGCTCACGCTCACGTCTGCCTTTCAGGCGGACTTCGTGGCTTCGTCGCAAGGCTTCGCCAGCGAAACCGCACGGGTGACGCTCAAGCCATCGACGGCCGCGGGAGACTACCTGCTTGTCTTCGGCGTGGCGAACGTGGGGAACAACACCCAGCACTCGGCGTTATCGATTCAAAATCTGCTGGTTACCTCGGCACTTCAGCCGATGGCGTCCTTGCCGTTGAGCCAATCCGTCGTCGCTGATCCCTTGATTCAGCAGACGATTGTCAATCCTGAACCGGCGTCGCTGGTGGTTTGGACGCTAGGGATGGTTGGTGTCGCTGTCGGTGCCATGCACCGACGTCGACGCGCAACGAGCGCCTCAACGAGCGTAGCCTAGGCGGTGCTTAATCGGCTGGTGTGTAGGTGTAGGGGGCCTCGATTCCCAGCGGCAATCCGAGGGTCCAGTAGCCTAGCAAGAACGCGGTCCAGAGCAGCAAGAATGAAACCGAGTAGGGCAGCATCAGCGAGCCGAGCGTGCCGACTCCGGCATGCTTGACGTAGCGCTGACAGTAGACGACGACCAGCGGAAAGTAGGGCATCATCGGGGTGATGATGTTGGTGGTCGAGTCGCCGACCCGGTACGCGGCCTGAGTCAATTCCGGCGAAATTCCGCGAAACATCAACATCGGCACGAAAATCGGTGCCAACATGGCCCACTTCGCTGATGCCGAACCGATAAACAGGTTCACAAACGCGGTCAGTAGGATCATGCCTGCGATCGTGACGCCGGTCGATGCATTCATGGTTTTCAGCAATCCGGCACCTTTGAGGGCTAACAGCAGGCCGAGGTTCGAATCGACGAATGCCGCGATGAACAGGGCAGCGAAGAACACGAGCACCAGATAGTAGCCCATCGATTGCATGGCCTTGGACATGCCGGCCACAACGTCGCGGTGACTGGTGAACCTGCCTGAGACGTAGCCGTGTACGACGCCGGGAATGAAGAAGAACAGAAAAATCAGCGGCACGATCGCACCCATCAGCGGAGCCCGCGGCACAACGGAAGTGAGTGAACCATTGGCACGCAGCGGTGAGTCTGCCGGCCAACACCACCATGCCAACCCGATCACGGCGAGCACAAAAATGCCCAGTGCCGCGAACAATCCCAGACGCTCACGCGGTGTAACCTCACCCGAAGTTTCCTCGACCGCGCCTTCATCGTGATAGGGTGTATTGCGAAGCCGCGGCTCAATTACCCGATCGGTGAGATACCAACCGACTAGGATCACCAGCAGCGACGAGGCGGCGGTGAAATAGAGATTGCAAAGAGCGTTGACTCCGCGATCGGCGTCGATCACCTTCACGCCCGCTTCGGTTAGGCCCGCCAACAACGGATCGATACCGGAGGGGATGAAGTTGGCGCTAAACCCGCCGGACACGCCCGCAAAGGCACAGGCGATTCCGGCCAAGGGATGCCGACCCGCCGCATGAAAAATCACTCCTCCGATAGGAATCACGAGTAGATAGCCAGCGTCCGCCGCGGTGTGGCTGATGATTGCTACCAACAGCAACATCGGTGTCAGCAGGCTCATGGGTGTGAACCGCAGCAACTCCTTGAGGCCGACGTGGATCAGACCCGACGCTTCGGCCACCCCGACCCCGAGCATCGCTACTAACACCACGCCCAGCGGCGGGAAATCGGTGAACGCCTTCACCATGTTCTCGAGGAATGCCGCGATCTTTTCGCCGGTCATCAGGTTCTGCACCACGACAGGCTCGCCCGTTCGTGGGTTCACTTCCGTGAATGTCATGCTCGACAACCACGCCGACATTACCCATGTCAGGCCGAGCGCGATCAGGAACAGGACGGCGGGGTCGGGCAAAGCGTTGCCAAGTTTTTCAACTTGATCCAGCGCCCGTTCGACCAGAGTGCGTTTCGAACGAGGTTCGGGCAGAGATTCTGCGGGCATAGTCACGCTCGAGTGAGTGGAGTGGGGTAGGTGGAACGCTGCGGGGATGGGCAGTCCGTGAGGCGACAAGCGAGACGGAAAAAATCAACGCTTGGCATGCAACTGTTTCGCAGGCTCGTCAAAAGGTTGCAACAGAAACTCGGATGCGAAGGCAATCGCTTGCGGGTCAACCATCAGCCGTGCATGGATTAGTGGAAGGGTTTTGAACTCTGCCGCACCCTCGAGTTTGGCCTCGTCGACCGTTACCAAGAGATCGCTGGCCGTGTCGATCAGTGGGTTGCGAAACCGCGTGGCTGAAAGGTCACCGGCGAGGATTGCAAACGGACAGGGCGGAATCGCTAGCCGAGGTAGCAGCATTTGCCAGTTGGGGCCCAGCGAAAGACCGCCTTCACCAACGAGGAGTCCAAAGAGTCTCAGTTTCGAAAGGATCCGCGCGATCGCCGCACCTTGGCTGGGCGGGCCGAGCATTACCACCCGGTGCATCCGCGGAAGCACTGAGCGGGGATCTCCCTCGCGCTGCCAGGTGCCGATGGCGTATCGGAGCACAATGTTTCCCATGCTGTGCCCCACAAAACTCAGCCTCGAGTTGGCCGGCAGTCCTTCAACCAGACGTTTCAGCCCCTCTGCCCCTCGTTCGATCGGCTGCCGCGTGCTGGCATAGTCAAATCGGATCACCGACTGCATCCCGGCCGCTCGCAGTCCCTGTTCCATTTTCAGCATGCACCGGCGGGTGCGCAGCAACCCATGCAGCAAAATCACGGTGTGTTCGGGGGGCGAGGGATCGTCGACGAGTCCACCGGCCCGTTCGTCGAACATGGCTAGGCACTCCGGCTCGCTGCCGACGGCGCAGCGGCGGCCCTGCGGCGTGAGCACGCGCCAGTGTCCACCGACGGCATGCGCTTGCAGCCGGTAACCGCTGCGCCATAACTGGTCGGTCCAGAACTGACTGCCATCGATGATGGGCAGCGGCAAGGCGCGATCGATTAAGTACCAGGGCAACATCTGCGAGATCCGGCCGGCCAAGAGACGCTGTGGGCGGGGTACGACACGCTACGACGCGGCTGGGCGTCATTTTGATGCCG
This sequence comes from uncultured Planctomycetaceae bacterium, assembly GCA_937904535.1. Taxonomy (GTDB): domain Bacteria; phylum Planctomycetota; class Planctomycetia; order Pirellulales; family Pirellulaceae; genus UBA6163. The sequence continues at coordinate 12,800 of CALELC010000554.1, read as the reverse complement.
GAGTATAACGTCTGCACCCGATCAGGAAGTTTCGCACACCCGTTCAGTCACGGATCATCACTTGAGACAGACGCATTCCCCGCAGGTGGTTGTTATTGGAGCGGGGCTGGCGGGGCTGAGTTGCGCAGTGCGGCTCACGCAATCAGCCATCTCTACCGTCGTGCTCGAGGCCAGCGATCGAGTGGGCGGGCGTGTGCGGAGCGACATCGTCGACGGATTCACGCTTGACCATGGGTTCCAAGTGCTCGCCACGGCCTACCCCGCCTGTCGTGAACTGCTTGACTACCCCGCCTTGCGACTATCGGCATTTGAACCCGGAGCGCTGGTGCGGCATCGGGGCGGTTTTGTAACGCTGGGCGATCCCTGGCGGCGTCCTTCACAACTGCTGCGGACAGCGTTTGCGGGAGTCGGTACGCTCGGCGACAAACTGCGGATCGCGAAATTGCGACGAACCGCAAGCAGCGGCACGCTGGAGCAACTCTACGAGCGAGCTCATCAGCCAACGCTGCAGCGATTGCGAAACGACGGCTTTAGCGAAGCATTCATTGATCAGTTCTTCCGGCCATTTTTGGGCGGCGTGTTTCTGGATCCGGCACTGGAGACGTCTAGCCGGATGCTGGAATTGGTGTTCCGGATGTTCGCCGCGGGTGACTTGGCGCTGCCGGCCGATGGGATGGCGGCGATTCCGCGGCAACTCGCTGAGCGGTTGCCGCGCGGTACGGTTCGCTTGAAACAGAGCGTGGAATCGATTCAAGAGGGAACCGTCCAGCTGACCAGCGGTGAGACACTGCGTCCCCAGACAATCGTCGTGGCTACGGAAAGCACTGCCGCTGCACAGTTAGTGGGTGTGCCGGAGCTGGCCACACCCTGGCGACATACTGTCACGCATTACTTTGCAGCCGCCGCATCCCCGGATCGCCGACGGATGTTGATGCTCGCTGGCGACGAATATCCCGCCGGCGCACATCAGGATCCGTCGCGGGGCGTGATCGGCAGCGTCGTCGTGCCCAGCGATGTCGCACCACAGTACGCTCCACCTGGGAAGGCGTTGATCGCGGTCAATACAACGGAAGCCGCCGAGGGGGAAGTGAGCGGAGCCAACTTGCAGCGGGTCCGCGAGCAACTCATGCGTTGGTATGGCAATGCGGTTCGCGACTGGCAGCATCTCCGCAGTTATGCCGTGCCGTATGCGCTGCCCGTGCAATCACTGCGGACCATCATGCCCCCGCTCGCTCACGGCAACCTCGTACTCTGCGGTGACTACTGTGAAACCCCCTCGATCCAAGGGGCAATGAACAGCGGTCTGCGGGCGGCTGATGCGGCGCGATCACTATAATGCCTGCGAACGACCGTTCAATGTTGAGCTCCGATTGCGTTTCCTCCAACTCCTCGATCCTGCTGCTGGCTCCTCATGCACCCTTCGCTATTGATCGATGATCGCCGCCACGTGCTTGCTGCCAAAAAGGTGTGCAGTGAAGCCGCGTTCTACTGGGGCCGCCGAAGGCTTTTGTTGGCGGTGCTGTGGTGCGGCCTGGTTGGGCTAGCGAATCTCGCGGCAGGGCAGGAAGCTGCGGCGAGGGCTACCGCCGCGGCAGCAAGCGAAGCTGAATTGGGGAAACACATCGCCTATCTAGCCAGCGATGAGCTCCGAGGCCGCGATGTGGGCACGGAAGGATTGGAACTCGCGGCTCGGTACATCGCCCAGGCATTCGAGCAGGCGGGACTGGAAACCGCGTTGTTTGACGGCACGCCGTTTCAGACCTTCAAGATTCCGCTCGGAGTAACCGTTGGCGACGCCGCGAACAATCGCTTGACGATTACGCGCACTCGCAACGGCAGCGACGGCGGATCGATCACCCCAGCTCTCGACGAAGCGTTTCGGCCGCTGGGCATCGGTGCCAGCGGCCAAGCCGCTGGCCGACTGCTGTTTGTTGGCTATGGAATCACCGCACCTGACTTGGGCTTCGACGACTACGCCGACGTCGACGCCACCGGGGCAGTGGTGATGATGATTCGTAAGGAGCCAACCGGACCAGACGCTGACAAGAAGTTCAATGGTACGCAAAACTCGCGGCACGCTTATTTCGAAACAAAGATCAAAAACGCGGCGGAGCATGGTGCCGTCGCGGTGATCCTGGTCAATGACGAAGGTTCCATTGCACAACAAGTGGCGTCGGTCGATCGGCAGATCGCTGCGGAGACCGAGCGGCTGCAGCGTTTGGATGAGCAGTTTGCGGAACTCCCCGCCGAAGCCGTAAACATTCGCGCTAGTCAAGCGGAGCGGCGGCAGTCGCTGGTGTCGATGATCGAGGATTTGCAGCGGCAGCGCAACGTCGCCGCCGAAGGGGTATTGGGCGTCGATGAAGCGGGCGGGCGGACATTCGTTGACGGGTTACCGGTGCTGAGCCTCTCCCGCTCGATCGCTTCCGAGTTGCTGCAGGAACGTCTCGGCAAATCGCTCGATCAGGTGCAACGGACCATCGATGAGCAACTGGTCCCGCAGAGTACGCCGCTCGATGCTCGGGTGACATTGCAGACGGAATTGTCGCCGTCGGAAGCGGCGACGAGCAACGTGGTCGGCGTTTTGCCAGGCCGCGGGCGTTTAGCCAATGAGACGGTCGTTATCGGTGCCCATTACGATCACGTTGGAATGGGAGGGGTGGGTTCGCTGGCTCCCGGGACGGTGGCGATTCACAACGGAGCTGACGACAACGCCAGCGGCACCTCCGTGCTATTGACCAGTGCTGGACTCATCCGTCAACAGCTGGCTGAAGTGAGTGATCACCGCCGGGTGGTGTTCATCGCCTTCACTGGTGAGGAGCGGGGGCTGCTGGGCAGCGAGCACTATGTCCGCCACCCTCGCTTTGCGCTGGAGGACACGGTGGCGATGATCAACCTCGACATGGTGGGCCGGCTGCGTAACAACGACCTGACGATTTACGGCACCGGCACGGCGGCGGGTTTCGAGGAACTGGTCGATCGCGCAAATGCACGACCGCAATTCGAGCTCTTCAAAGTTGCGAGCGGTTATGGCCCGAGCGATCACCAGTCGTTCTACATGCGCAAAATCCCGGTGCTGTTCTTCTTCACGGGGCTGCACAGCGATTATCACCGACCAAGTGACACAATCGACAAAATCAATCTCAACGGCATGGCCCGAATATCCGATATCACCTCTGTCGTCGCAGTGGAGTTAGCGAAAGCTGACCAGCGGCCACAGTATTCGAACACCACGCGGGATGTCACCATACGGCAGCAGTCGCGGGCATTCCTGGGCGTTACGCTTCAGGATCCGGCGGAGGTTCCCCCTCGAGCTGAGCGTTCCGATGCGGCCGATGAGCCGCAGGACGACGAATCTCGAGGAGCCGTGGTAACGTCTATCGCGGCAGGAAGCCCAGCAGCGTTGGCGGGCATCCAGACCGGTGATCGAATCCTGCGGATTGGCGGCGTCTCGGTTAAATCGCTCAGCGATGTGATCGAGACCGTGGCAGAGCACGAGGTGGATGACGTCGTTGAGATCACGCTGCAGCGGGGAACCGCGGTCATTGAGGTCTTGGCGACGCTGCAGCGGCGTCCCGAACCCTAGTGGTCCGAAACGTCGATTCCGCAGAGGGTTACGGTCCTCGCCACCCGTCGCAACACCCGCTGGAAATCGCTCTTTACCGCAGGAAAGATTTTTTGAAACAATCGCCCAGACAAGGTGGATTTTGACGCTGGTCGGGTCCCGAAATCAGACGAACTGACTGTCCCCCAGGGGCTTCTGCGGCAGCGCTGCTAAAGCTCCCTTCAAAAGGCTGTGAGTGGTGCTGGCTTCGCGATCGTCACGGCGGTTCGGATCTGCAAGTCGAAAGCGTAGGTCGCCCGGATGTGCGGCCGCACAACAGAAACATTGCTGGGTTGCATCACCAACGCAAGGAGTAGCGGAAGTGCGAGTTTTTGGGAAAACCCTTTGTTCGGTATCAACGGCCCTGTGTGTCGCGGCCGTCAGCGCACTCACACCGTCGCTGTCTCTTGGCGATGACGGTCACAAGGTGGCGGTGATCGACGTCGCCTACATTTTCAAGAATCATGCCGCGATCAAAGCCGAAGTCGCCAAGGTCGAGGCCGAACTGAAGTCCTTCGACGCTGAACTCAACGGCAAGCGCGAAGAGCTGCAGCAGGCCGCTGCCGAACTGAAGACATTCAAGCCCGGAACTCCTGAGTATGCCGCTGCCGAAGAGAAAGTCGCTTCGATGGAATCGCGGCTGCGACTGGATATGGCTCGCAAGCGCAAAGAGCTTTCCGATGCCGAAGCCAAGATCTACTTCGATAACTACCAGCGGATCGCTGCCGGTGTGAAGTTCTTGGCCAACCACTATAAGATCAATCTCGTGCTGCGTTACAACAGCGAAGAGATGAGCTTGGAGCAAGGCGAATCGGTCATCCGCGGCGTGATGAAGAACATTGTCTATCACGATGAATCGCTCGACATGACCAAGGGCGTGATGCAGTATTTGGATCAGACGATGCGCGTCGCCAATGGCGCTCCGGGTGCAGCGACTCGCTAGATCCCGACGCGTCGAGCAATCTTTCGCCTGGCGTGATGGCACCGGGCATTCCATTGGCGACAGGGCAAGTGCGGCTTCTGCGGCGAGTCCCAGGAGACGCACGGATGACTCTGTGCAAATCTTTCATGCCGCAGGAACCCGTCTGTTGCTGATCGATCGGTGCGCTTCCCTGCATCGTTGGTCGTGACCGCTGGGTAGGGCGTTGCGGACGGCCTCCGCAATGCCGCAGATTAGGTGACACACAGTGATTCGTCCACGCAATGAACAAACCCTGGCCGCCGCCTGCGAGCTTCGAGGCCGGGGCTATTGGAGTGGCCGGGAAGTGAACGTCCGCTTCATCCCGGCAGCCGCAGGCAGCGGCATCGAGTGGGTGCGTGGCGATCTTGCGGGACGGCCAGCCTGCAAGGCGCTGACGAAAAACACTGACGAACAGTCCTTGCGAACCAACCTGAGCTGTGGCGAAGCGCGGTTCCAAATGATTGAACACCTGATGGCCGCGCTGTATGCGCTGGAAATTGATAACTGCGTGATCGAAATTGATGGTGAAGAAATCCCTGGGTTTGATGGCTCCGCGCTGGCCGTCACCCAGGTCCTGCAATCGGTCGGATTGGTCGCTCAGTCCAAAGTCCGCACGCGCCTGATCATCGACCGAGAGATTCGGGTCGGCGACGACCACTGCTGGATCACCGCCGAGCCGACCAGCGATGGCGGTGCCTGTTTCGAGTACCACCTCGACTATGGCGACGACAGTCCCATTCGCTCGCAGTCATACCGTGGAACACTGACCGCGTCGATGTTCTGCCGCGAGTTGGCCCCGGCGCGAACTTTTGTAACGGCACAGCAAGTCGCTCAGCTGCAAGCCCAAGGGGTGGGCAAACACGTCGGTCCCCAGGACCTATTGGTATTTGACGATCAGGGGCTGGTCGACAACCAGTTTCGCTTTGCGAATGAGTGCGCTCGGCACAAAACGCTGGACCTGATCGGCGACTTAGCGTTGGCGGGAGTTGAGCTCATCGGGCGATTCGTCTCGCACCGCGGTGGTCACCGACTCAATGCAGAGCTGGCTCGCCACCTCGCTGCCTTGGCAGATCCGTCGGTCGACTCACAGGTTTCGTCCGTCCCGAATACTACCCGCATCATTGCCGCTTAATTCAGACTTACTTCCTGTTTTCTTGCTCGGACAGACTGTAAAGGTAATGTGAACACATGAGTGCCACAATCGCCGCAACCGCCATTGTCGATCCCCGAGCAACGCTCGGCCACGGGGTCCATATCGGTCACTACTGTGTGATCGGATCGGGGGTCAAAATTGGCCGCAACACGATCATCGAAAATCACGTAACCCTCTGTGGGAACACGACGATCGGCGAAGGGAATCATATCTTTCCGGGAGTTGTGATCGGCGCCGAACCACAAGATCTGAGTTATCAGGGATCCGATACGAAGGTCATCATTGGTGATGGCAATATCATCCGCGAGTACGTCACGATTAACCGTGGCAGCGAGAAAGAAGACGGCATCACGCAACTTGGGGACAACAACTTTTTGATGTCGCACGTCCACCTGGGACACGACGTTAAAGTGGGTGACCGTGTCACCATGGCCAACAATGTGATGGTCGGTGGGCATGTGCATATCGGCAATGACATCACCATCGCCGGTGGTGTCGGCATCAATCAGTTCGCTTCGATCGGATCGATGAGCTTTGTCAGCGCGCTGTCCAAAGTCTTGCATGACGTTCCGCCGTTTATGGTGGTCGATGGAATTCCCGCTCGGCCGCGGTGCATCAATGCGATCGGCATGAAGCGCAATGGTTACAGCGAAGACGATATTCGTGTCTTGCAATCCGCCTATCGTCTGCTCTACAAGCAAATGGTCGGTGCCGAGGCGGCCCGTGAGCAGATGCTCAACAACGGTCCGATCCGGCCGGTACTGCGGCAACTGTTTGATTTCATGGATCAGTCATGCACCGGCCGCCATGGACGCGGTCGTGACCAACGAAGGAAAGCGGCGTGATGCCATTACGGATTGCAGTGATCGGAGCTGGTCATCTGGGCCGGATCCACGCCAAGTTGCTTGGCCAGGTCGATGATGCGGAACTGGTTGGAATGGTTGATCCGTTCCCCGCGGCGCGCGAATTAGCGGCGGCGACTTTTAATGTCCCGGCGTACGCGTCGCATCACGAGTTGCTGGATGAGATCGACGCTGCGATCATTGCCACGCCGAGCGATCTGCACGCCGAGACGGCAACGGATCTGCTGAAGGCGAACAAGCACGTCTTTGTGGAAAAGCCGCTGACGATCTGCCCCGCCGATGCTGATCGGTTGGTGCAGTTGGCTCACGCTCGCCGACGAACGTTGCAGGTCGGGCATGTCGAACGCTTCAATCCCGCGTGGACGGCGGCGACCGAGTTCACCGCCCAGGCCAAGTACATTGAAGCGGTACGCGCCTCGCGGTTTCCTGGCCGCTGTCTCGATGTCGGCGTGGTGATGGATCTGATGATTCACGATATCGACTTGGTGTTGTCGCTGACCTCGGCGCCGTTGTCGGCTGTTCGTGCCAGCGGCCTGGCGGTTATCAGCAGCCATGAAGACATCGCGGAGGCGCGGCTCGAGTTCGAGTGCGGCCTGGTCGCAAACCTGAAGGCGTCCCGAATCAGTCCGGCCCCGGTGCGGCAGATGAAGGCGTTTTCGCCGGCCGGCTTTGCTGAGATCGATTTTTCGACGCTGACGGTGCAGTCGCTCGGAGCGCACGCCTCGCTGCTTGACCGGAGTTTCGATCTGGAGACAGCCACCGAGAATCCGATGAAGTTCGCGGATGAGCTGTTTTCCAGCTACCTGACCCCGGTGGCCGCACAAGTCGAACCGCGAAACGCGATTCTCGACGAGCTGCATGACTTTGTGATCAGCATTCGTTCGCAAACCACGCCGACGGTCTGTGGTCTCGCCGGGGCGCGAGCCGTGGCGGTGGCGAGTATGATCCTGGAGCAGATCGGCCAAAAACGTTGGTACGGTGCAGAGGTGGCAGGCCAGATCGGTCCTCACGCCCTGCCGCTCGAAGGGGTCGAAGCCGCCAGTCGCCGTGTGCAACAGCACCGCCGCTCGGCATAAGTTTTTCAACTTTCCCAGCGGAAGTTGTTGGCGAGTTGTTCAGCTAGCCGGCTCTCCAGCCGTAGATTTCCAGCAGCGACTGCGACACCGTCTGACGCAGACTCGCAAGTCGCAGCGGCTTGTCGAAGATGCCACATGTGTGCATCTGTTCCGCTTCGCGACGCACCGGCTCGCTCAGCTTGGCGCTCATCAAAATGCAGGGTAGTCGCGAGTTGCGGCTGCGAACGTAACGGATCACTTCCAGCCCGCTGAGCCGTGGCATGTGGAAATCGACGATCACCAGATGCACCTCTCCGGTGTCAAACAGGCGGATCGCTTCTTCGCCATCGCCTGCGGTGGCGATGTCAAAGCCACAACGCGAGAGCGCATCTGCGAGCGTCTGTCGCATCGAGCGATCGTCGTCGGTGATCAGCAATCGTGGCATCTCGTCCACCACTTTCTAACCCAACACGTGCGTGGTAGCCGGCTAGAGCAGCTACACTAGTACAAGATTTGGCAGGGGCACCTAGCCCATGACAGTAGTCTAGCAATTGAGGTGCCAAACGCCAAACTGACTTGCGGAGCGCCCCTGCTGCTGTGAGCCTTCCTTGTGACAGTGCTGACCACTCATGCCGCACCCGACTGAACCCGCTGGGCAACCACGCCCGGTGCAAGCCCGCCCACCCGCTACGCCAGCGATTCACTCAGGTGGCAGTGAAGGCGATGCCGCCGCTACGGCGGGCGATGTTGCAGCGGTCAGCGATTTGGCCAAGCGGATCATCGGTAACGTCGAGCAGGCGATCGTCGGGAAACGCAAGCAACTGGTGTTGTCGCTGGTGACCTGGCTCGCTGGCGGGCATTTGCTTTTGGAGGACGTGCCGGGCGTAGCGAAAACGATGCTCGCCCGCGCCTTGGCCAAGAGCGTCGGCTGCCAGTTTAAACGTGTGCAGTGCACACCTGACTTGCTGCCGAGTGACGTTACGGGAACCTCGATCTTTAACCAGAAGACGGCGGAGTTTGAGTTCCGGCCGGGACCCGTATTCACGCAGATTCTGCTCGCCGACGAAATCAATCGGGCGACGCCCCGGACGCAGGCATCGTTGCTCGAGGCGATGGCGGAGGCGCGGGTCACCGTGGATGGCACCACGCACACGCTGCAGCAACCGTTCTTAGTCATCGCTACGCAGAACCCGGTTGATCATGAAGGCACTTTTCCGCTGCCCGAGGCACAATTGGACCGGTTTCTGATGCGGTTTTCGCTTGGCTACCCAACGATGGAGGAGGAACTGCGAATGTTGGCGATGCTACAGCGGACTCATCCGGTCGATTCGCTGCACAGCGTGGCCGAGGCTTCCGAGTTGGTAGCAGCTCAAGCGGTGATCCGCGGGATTCGTGTCGATCCGCGAATCCGTACGTATCTGTTGCAATTGGTTCACGATACCCGCACTCATGAGGATCTGGCGCTGGGCGGCAGTCCGCGTGCGAGCATCGCGCTGTTTCGCTGCGCTCAGGCATTCGCTGCGATTCAGGGACGCACCTATGTACTGCCCGACGACGTCAAGCGAATCGTTGCCCCGGTGATGAATCACCGCGTCATCGTCAAACCGGAGAGCCGGTTGCGCAAAGTGACTGCCGAGAAGACCGTCGCTGAAATCTTGAGCAACCTTGCGGTACCACTGATTCAGCCTGCGTAGCGACAGCGGCGAACCGACTCGTGCGAACCAAATTTGACATCGAAAAAGCCCCGGCAGCGGAAGACCGCGGTCGGGGCTCATCGGGGTTCCAAACTCGTCCGTCGTCAGGTTTGACGCAGGCTGGTCGCTGCTGTTAACGCGATTTCAATTCAAAGTCAAAGGTGTTTTCACCCAATTTCACGTCAGCTGTCAACGTCGTGTCAGCGTTGTACTTAGCGGGAATCGGTTCTTTGAATGCCGGGCCAGAATAGTTGTCGGCGACTTCTTCAGGTCGGGTGGTGATGCGAACTTTGTGAGTCGCAGGAACCGCGCCCTTGATGTCACGAATGTAGTTCAACTCATACTTGCCATTGCTGTCGGTCAATCCCATGGAAGGACGGCCGGTTGGCGGCGCAAACACGACTTCTGCATTCTCGAGCGGCTTGCCGTCCATCGTGATCGTACCGGTAACCTGGCCCAAGTCCGATGCACCTCCGCCGCCGCCACAGCCGATCACCGTTGCGACCGCAAGGGTGAACGCACAGCCCATCGAAACAGGCAACGCGGAAAATCTCATTGAAAACTCTTTCTAACAAAAACAGTGGATCTAAAGAAATGTCGGCTGGTATCACGCGTATCGCGAATCACACCAGCCGAACCGATTTGCCATTCGTCATCAACCGACGAAGCTTAGTACTCTTTAACCACAGCGCCGTCGCCACGATCGGCCAGGGCGGTGAGCGTAGCAAAGTCGATGCTCTCGGAGAGGAACCGTACCGAACCGTCGGCAAGAGCACCCATCACGCCGCCGGGGTGGGCAGAGAACAGAGCAACGTTCACTTCATACGGGTTGGCGTTCCCCGCGGCGCCGAAACCACCGGCGATCGGATAACGCACGGTCGTCACGTTCTGTGACCAAGAACCGGTGCCTTGACCGCAGGACCAGGTCGATCCGGCGTGTCCGCTGGAGCGGCGATCAACCTTCTGGCCGTTGACAGGGTTCCACTGGAAGTCACTCTGCTCGCTGACCATCAGAGTGTTGGTCGTTCCGTCGGTGACGTGCTGCATGCCCGGGGCCGGGTTGGCCGGACGGACGCTCGTGATCACACCGTTGATAACCGAGCGTCCATACAGATTGAACAGCGTGGCGGTCGATTCAACCGTGGACGTTCCACCCTGATAGAAGGATCCGTGAATCCCAACATAGTTCGCGGTCTGCATCGTGATCGTCACACCGCCGACGCTTTGGGTGCGGGTCGCAGGCAGCGGGCTGGAAGGGCAATTGAGCGTGGCAACGCGAAGCTCATTCACGAGATCCGCGTTGTGGTTGGGGCCGTGCTGGAACGTCCAGTCGCCCGAGAACACCGCTCGATCGTAAGCCGGGCCCTGCTCGATGAACGGCAGAATGCGCACAAACCACGAGCAGCCCCGGTCACGCTGATCTCCAGGGAGCACAACTTCAGGCGAGCCGTTATAGGGGAATACCTTATAGGTGTCGTGATAGTTATGCGCTGCCAACGCCAGTTGCTTGAGATTGTTCGAGCAACTCATCCGACGGGCCGCTTCGCGTGCCGCCTGCACCGCTGGCAGCAGCAAACCAACCATCACACCGATGATGGCGATCACCACCAGTAGTTCGACCAGCGTGAATCCGCTCGGTGCTCCGTTAGACCGATGACGCGGATGTCCCGCCTGCTGACTCATAAGCATCATTTACTCCGAATGCTCAGACAAAAAAAGAAAAAGTTAGAATAGCCACTCAGCCGGCCACAACCTGTTGATTGGGTGCGGCAGGGCCCGCGAGATTGTAACCATAACCAGGGCGTTTCAAAGGAGCTTCGCAAAGGTCGCGCCAATGATAAAGCTTCGACCGTTAACGGACAGCATCCTTAACACAAAGGCTGCTAGTTTTCCGTAGGTTGCTGCCGCGGCGAGCTTCTGTCACACAGCGCTCGGCAACATCTTTCAGGGGGAGAGAGGGTAGTTGGCATGGAGAAGAGGCAGCGTCAAAGGCGGGTGCCCAGGATCTAAGCACTCCTTTCGCCACGATTTGAGATTACACGACCACGATGTCGCACCGCGGTTCAGGTGCGCGTCGCACGAATAGAGGGGCATAAGAATCAGCCAAGTGTGTGGTTTCGAGGTGTGTTATCGGCGGCTGCAATCACCAGCTGAGGGTGTGATCCATCGATCCTGGCCCCGATCGATTGTCGCCAGTGCCATCGGCACACTCTCCTGGCTCGCTGCACGCAAATCCGGCTAATCGCCCATCTCGCCGGTGCCATTGAGGCAGGCAGGAGACATTAAGCGGGTTCCGAAGTTGCTTCACCCCAGTTCCTTGGATAGCGATAGTGGCCAGGGGTGGGGTATGCGGCAAGTCGGATTCCAATCCGTCTGCCGCTGTTTGTTGCGGTCTGCTGTCAGCTGCTCTGCCCAAATTGGTGCTGATGATGGTGGTTGACTCCCACCGTCCTCCATCAGAAGGATTTTTCTGGCCCGACCTTTGACTCCGAGGCCTCGTCCTTTAAGTTGTTGAGAACGATTCGCAAAACGAATCTTGGTTCTTCTGACGACGCAGCCAGCGACGACAGCTCCGAGCCGCCGTGCGAGGCTTGACCTTGTACGAGCTGCTCCGGCCGTCTAGCCCGCCACGCGCGGAAGGTGTTTCGGTGCCGTCGCTACGTCAGCAAGCGACGAGTCATTCCTTCCCCTGGCTATTTGGAGGTTGAGGTCTTGTTTCCTCGCGTTATGCGTACCAACAGTTGGTTCAACGATGCATCGCCAAGCTCGCCGCCGCAGCGTGTGACAGGCCAGCGATGCCGATGTCGGACGTTTGTTCCGGCTGCTTCGCTGGGTTTTACGCTTGTCGAGTTGCTCGTTGTCATTGCAATCATCGGTGTGATGGTGGGGCTGCTGCTGCCAGCGGTGCAAGCGGCGCGGGAGGCGGCGCGGCGCATGCAGTGCAGCAACAACCTCAAGCAAATCGGGCTGGCACTGCACAACTACAGCGGTGCGCACCGATATTTCCCTCGCGAGACGTACTTTAGCGAGCGTGCCGACGGCTCGTTTTTCTACGGCAGCTGGATCCCGCAGATCTTGCCGCAGTTTGAACAGCAAGCGTTGGCGGAACTTTACAACCACCAAGCATCGTTTTTTGAACCCCAGAACCGATCAGCGATCGAAACCAAGTTGTCGCTGTTCGAGTGCCCGTCGACGCCTGGCGGCACTCAGCTGACGGGCACATTGCGAGCGCGGTACGCCGGCGGATGGGAGATTCACACCGATCGCGGAGCGTACACTTCGGATTACGCTGCCCAGCGAGGAATTCATTCCGGTACGTTTGCCGTCTACAGCACTGGCGGCACGTCATCGCAGAATCTCGGCATGTTTGGCGGCGACAGTGATGTCGACTTTCGCGATGTCACCGACGGCACCTCGAACACGATCATCGTGCACGAGTCGGCGGGGCGAGCTAACTGGATCATTCGTGA
>CALELC010000553.1 GCA_937904535.1 uncultured Planctomycetaceae bacterium | reverse complement strand
GCGAGCGGCTGGCGGCTGACGCCGGGCAGGTCGCCCATCGCAGTGCCGTCGGCGAGGCGAATGTCGTCGATCGCATGCTCGCAACTGGCGCGACGTACGGCCGCGAAGGCAATGGAGGCCCAATTGATCCGCGGGTAGGACTGGTGCGCGACAGCTTTGTCGGCATGGCGCAGGTGCTCGACCTGATGGCTTCCACGGGGCAATCGCTCGCTGATCTGGCGGATGCCTTGCCGCGACTGGCGATCCACAAGACGAAGGTCAGCTTCGACACCTTCCAATTGGCCGCTGTCTTGCAAGCGATTACCGATGCGCATCCCGACGCGACGGCCGACCTCAGCGACGGTTTACGGCTGGCTTGGCCTGACGCCTGGCTGCTCGTTCGCGGCAGCAATACCGAGCCGATCGTGCGGCTGATTGCCGAAGCAGCGAGCGACGCCGAAGCCGAACGATTGTGCGAGCAAGCCAAGCAGATCATCGCCAGCGTGCTGTAGGTGCCGAGGTGTCGATCGTGTGGGTTGGTTTATCCGGCGCCACACCGCTCGCATTGCTGCGCAGCGGCGCCTAGACTGCGATGTATCCTCGTCATGTTGCCCGACCGGGCGTCACACCGGTTGGTTGCGGAAGCTGGCGTTTCGGTGCCAAGCAATCACGGGGATGTTGGCGGCGACGGGCTCCTGACTCGCTTATCACCCTAGAGTTTCGACATCAAGATGCAGCAAGCGTATGAGACGGCACGGGTACTGCGCGAGAATATCGAACGGGTGGTGCTGGGCAAATCGGAGGTGGTTCGCTCGCTGGTGATCGCAATGCTCGCCGGCGACCATGTGTTGCTCGAGGATGTCCCGGGAGTCGGCAAGACCTTGGCTGCCAAAGCGCTGGCCCGCAGCCTCGACGGCGTGTTTACGCGGCTGCAGTTCACACCGGATTTATTGCCCAGTGATATCACGGGCAGCATGATTTACCGCTCGGACACGCGTGAGTTCGAGTTTTCGCGGGGGCCGATTTTTGCCAACGTGGTGTTGGCCGATGAAATCAACCGTGCTCCGCCGCGCACCCAGAGCGCACTGCTGGAAGCGATGAGCGAGGGGCAGGTGTCGATCGAAGGCACAACGTATCCGCTCCCGAAACCGTTCATCGTGGTTGCGACTCAGAACCCGTTCGAGTTCGATGGCACGTATGCGCTGCCCGAGAGCCAAATGGACCGGTTTCTGATGCGCACCAGCATCGGTTACCCGTCCCGTGAAGTCGAGCGCGACGTGCTGCGGACACACCGACTCGGCGAGCCAGTGGACCAGTTGCAACCGGTCGTGTCGCTGGACCAGGTCCGCCACGCGCAAGAGATGGTCCGGCAAGTGGAGTTCGACCCGTCGCTGATCGAGTATCTGCTGGAAGTCGTCGATGCGACGCGGCAGACCGCGGGGATTCAGGTCGGAGTGAGCACGCGCGGTGCGCTCAGCTATTACCGTGGCTGCCAGGCGCGAGCGATCACGGAAGGTCGCAGCTTCGTCACTCCCGATGACGTCAAAGCGCTGGCCGTGGCCGTGTTGGCGCATCGAATCGTGCCCGACGCGGTCCTCGGCACAGCCGATCGCACGCAGGTGGAGCGACAGATTGTTGAATTGGTTGAGCGGCTCGCGGTCCCGATTTAAAGCCTTGGCCGCCGATTCTCAGGATGAACCCGACCATGGTGCAGCGCGACTCTCCGATCCGAATCCGCTTGTCGCGGCTGGGTTGGCAGTTCGCGTTTATCGGCATGTTTGCGATGCTCGGCGGGGCAATTCGGTCATACAATTTACCGCTGGTGCTCGCCGGCTTGCTTGTCGGAGCGTTGTTGCTGCAGTGGCGGTGGTCGCGGCAAACGCTGGTCGCGCTGACCGTCAAACGGCGATTGCCCACGGAAGCTTTCGCCGGGCAGCCATTTACGGTTCGTTTTTGGGTCACCAACCATTCGCGCTGGTTCCCATCGTGGTTGCTGCGGATTGACGACACCATCATGCCTCCGGGGACAACGAGCGGATGGATGGCCGGTTGGATCGGGCGGCCTAGCGGGAGCACAAGCGCGAGTTGTGGCCTAGGGGCGGTGCCTCCTGAGCGAACGTTGAGCGCTCAGTACCAGTGCGAAGTTCAACGTCGTGGCCGCTACGCGATGGGACCAGCTGTCGTGTCGACAGGCGTGCCGCTGGGATTGATGCTGACGTCGCGCACCTTTCGGCTCCACGATAACCTATTTGTGTTTCCCCGTCGCCTGGTGCTGCAGCGGCATTGGCGACGCGTGCTCAATAGCCGCGAGGGCGGCACATCGGCGACCGCTGGCCGGAGCGGCGTGCAGGAAGGGGATTTCTTTGGGCTCCGCGGCTGGCAAGCGGGCGATAGTCGCCGCTGGATTCACTGGCGGACCACCGCTCGCACGGGCGAGCTCGCCGTGCGGCAGTTCGAAAAGCAGCGTCGTTTCGACCTCTGCATCCTCGTGGACGCTTTCCGGGCTGAGCCACAGCCGGTTTCCAGACGGAGTACTAGCGCAGCGAGTCATAACGATGGATTATCGGCAGAAGAGGCGGCGCTGGAGTTTGTGATCAGCGCTGCAGCCACCCTGGTGACGGCCTTGGTGGCAACGCCAACGAGCAAGATTGGGCTGACACTCGCCGGCCGGCAGATCGTTGCGCTTCCCAGTGGCGGGACGCGGGAACAGACGGTCGCTATGCTCCGCCACTTGAGCGAACTTCAAGGCAGTGCCGCTCCAGATCTGGCGGCGGCGATCAAGCAGATGATTCAGGTTGGCGGACGGCCCCGCGACCTGCTGATCCTCAGCCCGAGGACTGCGGTGGACCAAATCACGGAGATGAGGCAACTGCTCAGCAACCAGACCGGCTTGAAGTGGTGTAGCGTGGCCGACGGTTCGATCCACCAGTTGGTCGAACGTTTCCCAGCCGCCGCCGTGGCCATAGAATCATCTCCAGCGGCTGCGGTGAGTACCGCAGTACAATCCGTGTAGCAGGCTCCGTTCCGGTAGGCTCCCGAGGCCAACAGTATTCCGTGCATACCGAAAACCCTCATGAACGCAGCGCGGCGACGGCACGCGAGCGGGTCCGCATCCGGTTATGCATCTATTTCGCCCTGGCCACGTGTCTGGGTGGGCTGACGCTCGCCGGCAACGAACACACCGAGCCATTGCCGGTGATCGCCTGCTTCTTTGCGATCTTCGGGCTGGTGTTCGTCGATCTGCTGAAATGGTTTTCATTGCCAGCGCCGACGGCGTATGTTGCGCTGGGGCTGATCGCCCTGTACAGCATCGGGCAATTTTACGACGAAGGGTTGGGAATCGCCGACGATCAGCAAATGGTGATCGTCGCTAAACTCTTAGTGTTGGTTCAAGCTGTCCTGATGTTGCAGTGGAAGAACCGCCGCATCTTCGAGCAGTTGTCCATCTTCTGTTTGTTGGAGTTGGTCGTCGCCGCGATTTTTAATGACGCACTCAGCTATGGTCTGCTGTTGCTGCCGTTGGGGGTCGTGGGAGCCGGCGCGCTGACGTTGCTGCAGGCCTATCAAACTTCGGAAGAGGCCTTTGCTGCGAACTCCGCAGCTCCGGCCACAGAAACGTCTGCTGTTCGCACTTGGACGGTCGGTTCAGCTGAATCGTTTTCGCGCGCCGGCTTGCTGTTGCCGCGGGTGACGTTCACCGTACTTTCACCAGCCGTCTTATTGATCGCGCTGTTTTTCTTTTACGGTCTGCCGCGAACCAACATCACTGCCAACAGCGCCTCGGGCGGCCGCGTACGAGTGGGTTTCAATGAGACGGTGAGGTTGTCGCAGTTTGGGGTGATGCTGCAGAGTGACTCGCCCGCGCTGCGGATCGATTTGATTGAACGATTTTCGGGAAAACCTTACTACTCCACGCATGGACTGTACCTGCGTGGTGCTGTGTTGGAATCCTATAACGCTGATAGTAGGGATCCAGGTACGTGGTCGACTGGTGAAGTGAAGCTCCAGGCAGGTGTGCAGGGGCTGCCGCAACGGCCGATTTTCCCACCCGGCACAACCGAGACCGATGATGTGCTGGTGCGGATCACGGTTGAGCCTTCAACCAGTGCCGCGTTATTTACGCTTGCACCCTATCACTGGTTTAGCACGCAGCCGACGGTGTCCCATCAGCGGGACCGTTGGTTGCTGACACGTCGCCGTGGATTGGGGCCGGTACCGACGGGACGATTCTCCTATCAGTTCGCCACGAGCGGCTTCAGCGGTGGACGGCAAAGTCGCTTCTTACCGCGTTTTCCACGGGTACCGGTACCGGCGCCAACAACCGCGGTGACCCCGGACGAAGAGTTACAGCGTAGTCACCTGGAGGAAACGCTTCGGGCCGACCAGTTCAACTATGACCAGGCCTGCTTGGAGTATGACGAATACATGGTCCCCTCCGCCCAACTGCTCGCGGAGGCGATCCTTGCCGATGCGGTGCTGGACAGCGAAAACCCGCTGGAGATCGGTGCGGAGCTTGAAAAATTTCTGACTTCTGGTGGCGGCTATCGTTACACTCTGGACCTGAGCCGCGAGAACCTGTCGGGAATCGATCCGATCGAGCAGTTCCTGGCCATCGATCGCCAAGGCAACTGTCAGCACTTCGCCTCAGCAATGGCGTTGATGCTGCGCAGTCAAGGGATTCCGGCCCGGTTGGTCGTCGGCTACCACACCGACGAGTTCAATTCGATTGGTGGTTTTTACACCGCGCGTCAGTTGCATGCCCACGCCTGGGTCGAGGCGTTGGTCGATGCCAAGTGGATCAATCCTGATCACCTGTTTCATCCGCTGGAGTGGAGCGACCAGTATTGGGTACGATTCGATCCGACGCCGGGAGGCGGTGGGGTCGAACGAGCCGTCAGCGGCCGAGTGGCAGAGGTGTTAGATTTAGCTCAAAGCATGTGGACCGATTATGTGGTGCAACGCAGCCCTTCGATCCGCCAGCGGGACGGGCTGAGCGAAGGAGGGAGTGAAGCCATTACCTCGCAGTACCAGTTGGTGTTCCTCTGGCTGGAGCATCAATTGGCGGCAATCCGAGCAGGAAATCTCGGTGGCGGCGCACTGGCGATTGGGCGAAGTTTTTCTTGGACCGCAGCCGCGATGGGAGTCGGCTTGACTTTATTGGTGACGTTAACGCTGCAACTGCGCCGCCCTCCCGGGATGCGCTGGCGCCGCCTCTCGCGGCGGCATGGCGAGTCGGTAGCGATGCCGCAGGTCGGGTTTTTCGCCGAAACGCTCCGCTTGTTGCAGCTGGCGGGAATCCGCAGACAAGCCAACCAAACCCCATTGGAACTCACCGGTCAGGCGGTGGCAGCACTCGAGCGACCCGACGCGCCTTCGCTCGACCGACCGTTGCGTCTGTTGACCGATGCGTTCTACCATACGCGCTTTGGCAATGCTGGCAGTGCCGACCACGCAGACAGTCGGCCGGACGATGCGCAGGTGGCGGCGGCACTGGACAGCGTGCGCGAGCGGGTCGAGAAGATCGAGACCCGAACGAAGCGGCAGGGCACCTAGTGGCTATCCGAACCGGGGCCGGTTCCCTGTTGGAATCATCTAGCAACGGGATTTTTTTCGCGTGATTGTCACGATTGACGGACCAGCCGGTGCTGGCAAGAGCAGCCTCGCCCGGCAAGCAGCCGACTCGTTGGGATTTGAGTTCCTGGACACCGGAGCGATGTATCGCGCCGTGACGCTCGCGGCGATCCGGGCGGATGTCGATTGGCAAAACGCCGAACAACTCGTCACCCTCACCCGCAAGCTCCGCATCGAGTTTCGTGAGCGGCAGGTATGGCTCGACGGTCAGGACGTAACCGATCTGATTCGCTCGCCATCGGTTCCCGATATGATCCGCCACATCGCGGACTTGCCGGCGATCCGCGAAATCCTCACCGAGAAGCAGCGGCAATTCGCGGAGGGACGCAACGTGGTCACCGAGGGACGTGACCAAGGCAGCGAAGTGTTTCCGGATGCCCAGTGCAAGATTTTTCTGACCGCTTCACCGGAGGAGCGGGCTCGGCGACGGCAGCAACAGCTCGCAGAAATCGGCCGCTATGTTCCGTTTGAGGACATCTTAGCCCAGCAGAATCGCCGCGATCTCGAAGACCGCATGCGGCCGATCGGACGACTCCGTCCGGCTCCCGATGCGATCATCCTGCACAGCGATGGCTTGTCGCCGGATGATGTGTTGTTGGAAGTTTTGCGGATTGTTCATCAGGCGCGGGGAGAACTGGCGGCGACCTCAGGCTAAGGCAGCGGATTTGACGCGCGTCGCCCAACTTTATTGCTGTTGCGAATCCCTTTGATCGGTTACTCTGTCGGTGACGGTAACCGCAGCCACAGATGGAGCTCGCTTGCAACCGCCCTCGGCGTGCTGTCGGCCCGCGCCGAGTTATGGAGCGGAGTCGCCTTGCGGTCTCCTGCCCAGCGCCACCCCTTCTAGCTGCCTTCAACATTCCGTTCGGTTTCCTCATGCAGTTGCCCGTCGTTTCAGACTCTCCACGCCCGTCGCGCCATCCCGTCGAACTTCCTGGCGATGAAGCGGGGCAGCAACCACGAGGCCGCTATGCCGTCGTCAGTCTCGGCTGCCCCAAGAATCTCGTCGATACCGAACAGATGCTGGGCCGACTCGATGCCGATGGCTACCAGATGGTCGACTCGGTCGAGGGGGCAGATTTTGTTGTCGTCAATACCTGCGGCTTCATCGCCTCGGCCCGCGACGAATCGCTCGGCGCGATTGACGAGATGTTGCAACTCAAACGCGATGGCCGTATTCGTGGCGTAGTCGTCACCGGCTGTCTGCCCGAGCGCTCGCGTGAGGCGCTGCTGGAGCAGCGTCCCGACATCGACGCCTTGGTCGGCGTGTTTGGCCGTGACGAGATTGTCTCGGTCGCCGATCGGCTGCTGGGCGGCCTCGAAGAACAGCGGACCGTGTTTCGGCCTGCGCCGATCCGTGCGCTGGCCGATAACGTGCGCGCCGCAGTGACGCCACGGCACTTCGCCTACCTCAAAATCAGCGAAGGTTGCGACCGTTTGTGTACGTTCTGCGCGATTCCGAAAATGCGCGGCAAGCACGCCAGCAAAACGATCGAGCAGATCATCAGCGAAGCCAAAATGCTCGCTGCCTCCGGCGTACGCGAGATGGTCGTTGTCGCACAGGAT
This sequence comes from uncultured Planctomycetaceae bacterium, assembly GCA_937904535.1. Taxonomy (GTDB): domain Bacteria; phylum Planctomycetota; class Planctomycetia; order Pirellulales; family Pirellulaceae; genus UBA6163. Next base: position 4,942 of record CALELC010000553.1, on the reverse strand, counting down.
ACGACCTACTACGGCTTGGACCTGTATGGTGAACCGCGGTTGCGGCAACTGCTCGAGGAACTTGACCAGGTCGAAGGGCTCGACTGGATCCGGCTGATGTATTTTTATCCGATGTACATCGATGAGCCGCTGCTGAAGACGATCGCCCAAGCTCGCCGCATCGTGCCGTACATCGATATGCCGCTGCAACACGCGAGCAACACGATGCTTCGGCGGATGGCCCGCCGTGTTGATCGGCCAGCGATCGAGCGGATCGTGGGGCAGATCCGTGAAACGATTCCGAAGGTGGTGCTGCGGACCACGATGATCAGCGGCTTCCCTGGCGAGACCGATGCCGACCATCGCGAACTGGTGCAGTTCATCAACCAACAGCAGTTTGAGCATCTCGGCGTCTTCACCTATTCAGTGGAGCCGGGCACGCCTGCGGAGAAACTGCCGGGCCGAGTTCCTGCCAAGGTCGTTAAACGCCGTCACAACGAGCTGATGGCGTTGCAGCAGCGGATCGCATTTCAGTGGACTCAGTCACGAGTCGGTTCAGTCGCCGATGTGTTGCTGGACAGTGAACTCGCCGATCAACCGGGCGTGTGGATCGGCCGTACGTCGGCTGAGGCACCGGACATCGACGGTCTGGTGTACGTCACTTCGCAGCCTGGCGATTCACTAGCCGCCGGCAAGTTCGTGCCATGCGAAATGGTCGCGGCCGATGGCTATGACCTGATCGGCGCTCCTGTTGGCCCGGCTCGCTAATCGCGCTTGATTACCCTTCTTCTGCCCGCGGCTCCGCCGGGCAACGCAGACGCCGAGGGGCATTTGCTGGGGTTTGCTGCTGACGTCTCAAACCGTTGCTCGCGCGGCGGCTTGATCATGTCCAAGCTGGGCGATGCGGAGCAGCGTCGGCGGTCATTATTCAGATGCTGCTCAATCAGCATTGGCACGCTGGGGAGTCTCTGCAACCGTTACAGGCGTTATGACCTGCGCGGTTTTCCCATTCAGCGAAACTAGGGGCACTGATGCCCAAGCCGCTCTCATTTTGCAGCTGTTGTTAGCCGATACATAGCCTAGGTAAGCCGGGAAAGATACCGGCGGTGAGGCTAACCCGGATGACAATGCAAAATGGACGGACTACGTCATGGATAGCGAGATCAACGTCTTGGCACTCGTCAAAGGCGAAGAGCGATTTATTTTCCTGTTTGACGATGCCAATCGTGATGGCACTCTGCGGCAACTCGCTCAGTTCGCCGCCGACCCGGAGATCGATTTCTCTTGGTACGATGCCGCGACGCTGAGCCGCAAGATTCGTGACGCGGTTCCGCAGGACGACATTCAGCCGGTGCCACCGCGGGTCGACCGCGGATCCCACACTCCGCTGCCGGATCGATACTGATCCGCGAGCAGCGACAGCATGCCCGCTCATTGTTCCAGGATCGCTGAACCATGCGCAAGTCCGTTCCGCAGTTTCTGCGATACCTGGCCAGTGAGCGAAATGCTTCTGATTTGACGATCAAGGCATATCGGGAAGACTTGATCGGGCTGATGGACTGGCTGGAGCAGACCGTTGGGGCGGTGCCAGCCGTCGACGAATTGACGCCGCAAACGCTGCGGAGCTACCAAGCGGCGCTCCAGGAAGCGGGTTATGCAAGAACGACGATTTCTCGCAAGCTCGCGTCGCTGCGCAGCTTCTATCGCTTCGCGCAGCGGCAGGGGCTCGCGAAGACGAATCCGGCAACACCGCTGCGCAACCCGCGGCGTCAGCGAAAGCTCCCGCACGTGCTCAGCAGCGAAGAGGTGGGGCGGTTGCTGGCGGCGCCGCCGCTGACCAGTTCCTCGGGAGCGCGCGACCGAGCGATTCTGGAGACGATGTACAGCGCCGGGTTGCGGGTCAGCGAAGTGGTCGGGCTCTGCGATGGGGACCTCGATTTTGAGGAGCAGATCGCCCGCGTCCGCGGCAAAGGACGCAAAGAACGCATCAGTCCGCTCGGCTCGTTTGCCCTCGACGCGATCAAGCAGTACGCCGCGATCCGCCAGCGTCACCCACGGGAGCAAGCACGCGGGCGTGAGGCTGCGGTGTTCGTCAACCGTTTTGGAAACCGGCTGACCACACGCAGCGTCGGCCGCATGCTCGAGAAACACATCGCCACAGCTGGGCTGGACAGTCGCACCAGCCCGCACACGCTGCGCCACAGTTTTGCCACGCATCTGCTGGACCGCGGCGCGGACATTCGCAGTGTCCAGGAACTGCTGGGACACAAAAGCCTTGCCACGACGCAGATTTACACGCACGTCAGCACGGCCAATCTGCGTGCGATCTACGAACAGGCTCACCCGCGAGCCCACTGAATCGGGCCGGCGGTGCAAAGCCGCGGATTAGGGCTGATCCCCTTGGATCATCGCTTTGTACTCGTCCCGTTCGCGGCGTGTCGCTTCGAGGTCGAAGATCAAGTACTTCATGTCCAGCCGCAGCTGCGACAGCGCTTCTTGAACGAGATTCAGAATCCGCCGCCGCCGTGTGCTGCAGGCGACCGCTCGCTGCAGGGCAGGCGCGACGACTTCACGGTAGCGGGCTGGCAGTTGTTCGATCGCCTGAGCTAACTCTTGCAATTCGATCGGAGTTTCGTCGTAGCGGCTATGACGGTGGCTAGCGGCATTCAGCATGAATTAGCTCTTGAACAGGAAAGTGAAAAACACAGTTGATGAGGCTTGTTGCCAAGCACTGCATTTCGTTGCCGCTTCCCTGCGGACGACATGTTGAGGCGTCTCAGTTGTGAATCTTAACCGGCTTGCGAAGAACCTAGTAGCACGAGAAGAGTGGCCGAGCAGGCTTGCGCCAGCGCAGACCGAGCTTGGCTCGCTCCGCTGCATCTTGCTACAGCTACGGTTTACGTTCGTTGGGATCGGTGCTGGCCGACCGGGTCATGAACTGACACCGAGTACGGTTTGATGCAGCGGTGCCGGTCTGCAGCGATTCTGGAAGGCAGGAGCGGCTCGGTCAACAAGCGAACTCGATGGGTTGTCAAAACGTGAGCAAACGACTGAGGCTTAGCCCGTTTCGGCAAAGTGTTTCGCGCAAACCATTCCTGGGTGTCGCCGCCCGTTCCTCCAGGCGGTGGGGCTTAGGAACTCGCTTGGCCAGCTTCTGGAGGCGCGCCCAAGGCTCAGATCGAGCGGCAGAGCGATCGACCACGTTCGCTGCCAACCACTCGGCCTGTCGGAGTGATTGGCGAGCGCGCCTCGCCGGGCGGTGGAGAGCGGTAGTGGGATCGAAGCGAGGGGCGACAAGTGGTGCTTACCGCAACGTTTCGCTCGTTCCGCTGCTCACGACGATCGTCATCGCTTGTGCGAGCCTGCTGTCCGTCACCGCCTCCGCTCAGTTGCTCGATCCGCTAGACGCCTACCCACCGCGCTGGCACCTCGCTGGTTCGGATTGTCATGCGCAATTGACGCGGCAAAGCAGCCAGCCCCGTGACGGCATCGGCGGCAGCGGGTGTGAACTGGTCTCGCTTCAGTGCGGATCCGGCACGCAGGCGTTGCTGGAGTACCGGATCGAGCCAGCCCGAGTGATCGATGAGCTGACGGCTCGAGTATTCGTCAAATCCTCCAAACCCGGACAGTCGATTGGGCTGCGAGTCCGCTTTCCCCTACTCATCGATCCGGTGACCGGTCAGTCGGTGACGGTGACGCTGTTTGGTGCCGGGTACCGGGATGCCGGTCAGTGGCAACAACTGCGAATTGAGCACATTGAAAAGCCGCTGCGGCTCAAGACACTCGCGCTGCGACGCGAATACGGTCCCGACGCCAACTTGAACGACGTGTTTGTCGAAGCCGTGGTGCTCAATGCTTACACGGGTCCCGGCGCCACCACTTTGCTGATCGACAACTTGACGGTCGATGGCATGGTGCCGATCTCGTCGGTAAAGACGGTGGCGCGGAGCACGGAGCCGGCGCCGCAGGATTCCCTCGATACCACCCAGTTCGAGACCGCTGTGGTGGAAACGACTGTGAGCGAACGCGCCGATGGTCGTTTGACGGCATTTGTTCCCGGGCGGATCACACGAATCCTCCAGCACAACGGCGAACCGCTGGAGTGGGTCAAAACGCTCGGATTCGACGCCGTGTTGCTGTCGCAGCCTGCGGATCATGCGATTCTCGGTGAAGCGATGCGGGCCCGCGTGGATCTCTACGCACCGCCGCCCACCGCACCCGAGCCGCACCTCACGTCGCTGTTGCAGCCACTGGCGGGCTATTACCTAGGGACTTCGCAGGATGCGACTCAGGTGGCGGCGGCGAGTTCAATCGCCGACCGTGTCCGCGGCTGGCCTAGTGTGTGGCAGCGGCCGTTGATCATCGCTCCCGTGGAGTCGATGCGGGCATACGCCGGAATTACCGATGCGCTGCTGCATGACTTACCGCCACCGATCCGCAACCTCCGTGGTGAAGAAGAGATTGCCGCGCTGGTTGATCGGCGAGGACGTGTCGGCCGGACAATTGTGGAAGCCGTTGGCATCCCTAGTGAAGCACCGGCCGCACTGACGCGGCAGGTTGATGCCATCGCGGCAGCGATCGGGGCTCCGCGCGGCGAGGATACCTCCTGGCACGCGATGTGGTTGCAGGTTGCGCGGGCGCTGGAAGCTTCACCCCGAGCGATTCTGTTTCGCTCGAGCCGTTCGCTGACCAGCGGTAAGGTCGAAGACCAACAGCGCTCGATGGCGCTCAGCTACATCAATTGCTACCTTGAATCGATTGGTAAGCTCGCCGCCAGCGGCCATGCCATCAGCCCGCTGTCGACCTCCCATTCCAACTATCGCTGTGGTCGGATCGAGTTTGCTGGCGGTCAACTGCTCATCGCGACCACGACCACGCAGCATCGTGGGCTGACGCTTGCAGGCGATGGCGACAGTCTGCAAATCACGCTGCCGCCGGGTGATGCCAATAAGTTCATCTGGCG
>CALELC010000552.1 GCA_937904535.1 uncultured Planctomycetaceae bacterium | reverse complement strand
CCGCCAAGCCGACGAAATCGCTCCCGTCAACCGTCTCAGCCGTTCGGCTGAGTCGATCCGCGAAGTCGGCAACAAGCTACGGTTTCTCAACAACGAAAATCAGCTGGCCGCCGACGCCGCGCTGCTGCCACGGTACAGCTTTGAAACCGCGTACTTCGAGTTCGAACTGCAAGAGTTCACGCGGATTCTGGAGTCCTTTAAGCAGCGCACCCACGAGTCCCATCCGGACCAACTGCTGTTCATCGAGCCTGCTCAGTGGGCCGCCAGCGTCGACGCGCTGCACGCCCAATTGCAACGTGTCAAAGCCGAATACTCGCGTCCTGCGATCACTCGCGACGATCCCGCGATGGGGACGTTGATCGGGGAACTCAACGCTCTGGCCGCGCAGACCGAGAAGCTGACGTCGCTGATGCACAAAGGGATGGCGGCGTTCTCGAGCGACGTGCGCGGCGAATATCGGACTTGGATTTCAGTCGCTTGGTCGTGCGTCGTCGCCGCGTTTGCGATGTTTGGAGTCCTCTGCTGGTTATTCCATTCGCTGGTGGTCAAACCGTTTCGGACGCTGCTGGGTGGATCCCGTTTGGTGGCCGCCGGCGAATATGACCACCGCATCGATTTGGGCACCGGCGATGAGCTGAGCGAACTCGCTGGCGTGGTCAACGAGATGACCGCACGGTTTCAATCGACTTGTGTGGTGCTGGAAAACGAACGGGCCGACCTCGACCGGCAAGTCCGCGATCGTACCCGCGAAGTGGTGCAGCGCGAACAATTGGCCAGTGTCGGCTTTCTCGCTGCAGGCGTCGCCCATGAGATCAACAACCCACTGGCATCGATTGCTTGGAGTGCTGAGGCGCTCGAGTCGCGGCTCCAGGACGTGATTCACGGAACCGAACCGGTGCGTTCGATCGCCGCCGACGAAGCGGAAGTGCTCGGTAAGAACCTGCGGCGGATCCAGGACGAAGCGTATCGCTGCAAAGGGATCACCGAACGATTGCTCGACTTCAGCCGCCTAGGCGATGTCGAACGAACGCATGTCGATATCTGCGAACTGGTCAACGATGTCGTCGCGATGGTCGGCACGCTCGGCAAGTATCGCTGCAAGACCCTCCGCGCCGACTGCCCTGGAACGATTACTGCGCTGGTCAATGGCCAACAGATCCGCCAGGTGGCGCTCAACCTGATCACCAACGCGCTGGAAAGTGTTGATACCGACGGTGCCGTCGATGTCCGCGTGCAACAGCTGGGCTCGATCGTCCGCGTGACTGTGGAAGACAACGGCTGTGGGATGTCCGAGGAGGTACTCGAGCATCTGTTTGAACCATTCTTTACTCGCCGCCGCGATGGGACGGGCACCGGTTTGGGGCTGAGCATCACCCACCGGATCGTTACTCAGCACGGCGGAAAACTGGTCGCTCACAGCGACGGGCCGGGCCGTGGGGCACGGATGCAACTCGACTTGCCCAGCACTTCCGCAGAGGCTGCGACAACACCATCGGCAGCTACCGAGCCGGTTGTGCTCACTGGTTCTTTTCTTCAATCCGTAAGTTACGAGGATTCCTTCCATGGGTCGCGAGAAGCCGCCTGAGTCGGCCAAAATGCACATTCTGTTCGCTGACGATGAAGTCAATCTGCAGGAACTGATGCGCAGCGAACTTCCGCGGATGGGTTACGCGGTTACGGTCTGCCCCGACGGTTTGACCGCCGTTGCAGCACTCGAAAAAGAGCCGTTTGACTGCATGATCGTCGACCTGCAAATGCCAGGACTCGGCGGGATCGAAGTCATCGAGAAAGCCAAGGCGCTGTACCCCGATATCGAAGCGATCGTGATGACCGGGCGTCCGAGCCAGGACACAGCGATCGCTGCGGTCAAACAGCAGGTATTCGATTACCTGACCAAGCCGAGCCGGCTGGCCGACATCGCCGTGCTGCTGGGACGTGTTGCCGAGCGGCGGAACACCAAACGCAAACTGGCAGCGCTGCAGCACCGAGTTCGTCGCGCCGAGGGCGACAACGACCTGATCGGCGAAGCTCCGGGCATGCAAGCGGTGCGCAAATTGATCGAGAAGGTCGCCCCCACCGACAGCTCGGTGATGATCCGCGGGGAAACCGGCTGCGGCAAAGAGCTCGTCGCGAAAGCGGTTCACAACCAAAGCCGCCGCGCCGATCAGGCGTTTGTTGCGATCAACTGTGGAGCGCTCCCCGAAAACCTGATCGAAAGCGAACTGTTTGGGCATTGCCGCGGCGCGTTTACCGGAGCCGACTCGGCCCGGATCGGGCTGTTCGAAGTCGCCGATGGCGGCACGGTGTTCCTCGATGAAATCGGGGAATTGCCGCTGTCGATGCAGGCCAAACTGCTGCGGGTGTTGGAAACCGGTGATATCCGCCGCGTCGGTGACAACCAAACCGTCAAGGTCGATGCGCGGGTGATCTGCGCCACTCACCGCGACCTGGAAAAGATGGTTGAGGAAGGGACGTTCCGCGAAGACTTGATGTTCCGCATCAATACCTTCGAGATTCGCATTCCGCCGCTGCGTGAACGGGTCAGCGACTTGCCGGCACTGGCCGAAGCCCTGCTGCGGCGCAACCGCAGCGACATCACCCCGAACGTCAAAGCGATTGACGATGAGGTGCTGACGATCCTCAAAGCCCACGTCTGGCCCGGCAATGTCCGCGAGTTAGCCAACGTGCTCGAGCACGCTGCGATTCTGTGCGACAAGTTGCCGATCCGTCCGGAGCACCTGCCGCGGCAGTTCGGTCAGCGTCAGCTGCGCAAGGAACTCCGCGACACGGCGCCGATGAGTCTGCGGGAGTTGG
>CALELC010000551.1 GCA_937904535.1 uncultured Planctomycetaceae bacterium | reverse complement strand
GGGAGCGAGATCGGCGTTCACGGGATAACGCACCAGCGTCTCGGCTGCCACACGCTGCAGAGTCCAACCGTCCGCGACCTGGAACTGCATGTCACCTAACTGAACCGGTTCCGCTCCATGGGCAGCCGGCAGGACGCTGCCGGAGCCGAAGAGGATCACTGCCGTCACCGCCGCAAACGCACGCTGCATCATCAATTTCCTGAGTTCACTGATTCAATCGGAGGTTCTGTCGATTCCGCTGCCTCGGGAACGCGCACCCAGCACGCCGCTCCGTGCTCTGGCCCGCCGTCGGCGACACGCATCAATCCCGGGCGATCCACACGACAGCGATCCTGGACCAACCAACAGCGGTCCGCCAAGGCACATCCAGGATACTCACGGTCCGGCGAAGGGACTTCTCCGCGGAGGATAATCCGACTGCGCTTGGCCGATTCGACCGGATCGGGAATCGGCACTGCAGACATCAGCGCTTCGGTGTAGGGATGTGTCGGATGGGCATACAGATCGGCGGCCTTGGCCATTTCCACAATGCGGCCGAGGTACATCACGCCAACGCGAGTTGCGATGTGTCGCACCACCGCCAAGTCGTGTGCGATGAATAGGTACGACAGTCCCAACCGCTGCTGCAGGTCCATCAGCAAATTGATGATCTGCGCCTGAATGGAAACATCCAGCGCCGATACCGGTTCATCGCACAGGATCAATTGCGGTTGGACCGCGAGCGCCCGGGCGATTCCGATTCGCTGCCGCTGACCGCCGGAAAACTCATGGGGATAGCGGTTCAAGAAGCGGGGATTGAGCCCCACCAAATCCATCAGCCGCAGCACCTCGAGCTGTAAGTCGCGTCCGCGCGCTAGGCCGTGAATCTTCAGCGGCTCACCGATGATCGAGCCCACCGACATCCGCGGATTGAGCGACGCAAACGGGTCCTGAAATACCATTTGCACGACGCGGCGATGCCGCTGCATCGCTGCGTCGCTCAGGCCGTCAATCCGCTCGCCGTTGAGCAGAACCCGGCCCGCCGTCGGTTGCACCAGACCAACGATCGCGCGCGCCGTGGTCGATTTGCCACAGCCCGACTCGCCGACGAGTCCCAATGTTTCGCCCGGGGCGATGTCGAACGACACGTCGTCGACAGCCCGGATCACACCACGGTGCGAGCGCAGAAATCCGCCGCGAGTGAATGGGAAATGAACCTTCAGGTTTTCCACCTGCAGCAGCGGTCGCTCGCTCATGATACGTCCTCCGTGGTCAGCTCCGCTGCGGCTTCAACCGATTGGCCCGGTTGATCGAACCAACATGCCGAGTGCCGTCCTGCGCCAACAACTCGCAGTGGCGGGTCATCCTGCGCACAGCGGTCGACCGCATAGGGGCAGCGCGGACGGAACGAACAGCCGGGCGGTACCCGTGTCATGTCCGGCGGCTGCCCGGGAATTGCATCGAGTTGCTCAGATCGATCCCGGTCCAGCCGCGGCAGCGATCGCAGTAGTCCAAGCGTGTAGGGGTGCCGCGGATCGGCGAACAAATCATGGACGTCCGCTTTCTCGACCACTCGGCCGGCATACATCACCAGCACGCGATCACACACGCCGGCCACCACGCCTAGATCGTGGGTAATCAGAATGATGCTGGTTCCGCGCCGCTGCTGAAGTTCGGCCAACAGTTCCAAAATCTGCGCCTGGATGGTCACATCCAGCGCCGTTGTCGGTTCATCCGCGATCAAAATATCGGGTTCGCAGGAGAGCGCCATCGCAATCATCACGCGCTGCCGCATCCCGCCGCTGAACTGATGTGGATAGTCCCGCAGCCGTGCCGCGGGCGAACTGATACCGACTAAATCCAGTACCTCCGCCGCGCGATCGTTGGCTGCCTTAGCCGACAATCCAAGATGGCGACGAGTGACCTCTGTCAATTGCTGGCCCACGGTCATCAGCGGATTCAGCGCGGTCATCGGGTCTTGAAAGATCATCCCGATGCGGCGACCACGAATCGACATCAGCCCCGATTCGCTCATGGTGATCAGGTCTTCCCCGTCAAAAACGGCACTGCCGCGATCGATGCGGCCCGGCGGCCGTGGGATCAGCCCCATCAGCGACATCACAGTCACACTTTTGCCGCTGCCGCTCTCGCCAACGATTCCGAGTGTCTCGCCCCGCGCCAGGTCGAACGACACCCCTCGGACCGCTTCCACCAAACCATCATCGGTTTGGAAACTGACATGCAGATCGCGAACGCTCAGCAGCGACGAATCGCGCGGCGGAACAGGTCGTGAATTTTCAGCCACTCGTCAACCGCCTCAGTCTCGATTCTTCATCTTCGGGTCCAGCGCATCACGCACCCCGTCGCCGAGGAAGTTCAACGCAAACAAGGTCGCGGCCAATGCCGCACCAGGAAACACAACCACCCACCAGAACAACTTGACGCTCGAGAGCGCCTCCACACCGTCGTTGAGAAGCTGGCCCCACGAGACATCCGGCGGCGCCACCCCTAAACCCAAGAACGACAGAAACGCCTCGAACAACATCACCGCCGGGATTGTCAACGTGAGGTAGACGATCACGACCCCGAGGACGTTGGGTACCAAATGGCGAAACACAATCCGCAAAGGCGATGCGCCAATCGTCCGCGCCGCTTCAATAAACTGTTCGTGCCGCAACGACAACACTTGACCGCGGACCACCCGTGACATCGTCAGCCAATAAATGGCGCCGATGACAAAGTAGAAGATCGTGATCTGTTCGATCCCGCGGGCTTGTAGCCAAGCCTTCACAGAGTCCTCACCGAGGAACGTGATCAAAAAGATGACGACAAAAATAAACGGAATGGAATAGAGAATATCGACAATCCGCATCATCACCGCATCGACCCAGCCTCCGACATAGCCTGCAATCGCGCCATAACTGACCCCGATGACCAGACTGACCAGCGTCGCCACTACGCCGACGATGAGTGAAACACGCGCTCCCCAGAACACTCGCGAGAGCAGGTCGCGACCAAGCTTATCGGTGCCGAACAACGAGGGAATCGCATAGTCACCAAACATCGCCACGCGCATCTGGCACATGGTCCAGGAGACTGGGCCAAGCTGGTTCCAAAGCTGGTTAAACGGATGCTCCACTTTCGTGCGCCCAGCGATGATCTCGTCGATGCGTTTTCGCTCTGCGGAGTCGGTAGTGGCGTTCCGCTGCTGCTGCAGCTCTGCAATCTCAGCGTTAAAACGTTTCAGTTCAGCGACCAAAGACTGTTCGGCAAAGTCGAGCCCTTCGCGGCTGCCCATCGTCACCGGAGTCAGTTCAGGCGGCAGCAACCGGCGGTACTTGAGGTCCTTATCGATGGGACTTTGCAGTGGCAACAGCGGAGTCAACACTGCCAGCAGCACCAATACCACCAGGCCAACCATCGAAATCATCGCCGTCCGGCGCCGCTTCAGGCGACGCCACGCATCGCTCCACAGCGACGTACCGCGAATCTGGCGAGATTCTTCCAGCAGCCGATCGAGGGTCAGTTGTTGTTCCTGCGCGGCAAGCTCGGACAACGCCGGAGACGGTTCGGGCGGAGCCGTGTCGGCAGGCAACGTACGAGGCTCAGTACTCACTGCAGCTTCACCCTCGGATCGATCACAGCATAAGAAATATCGACAATCGAGTTCATCACGAACAAGATCACGGTATAGGTCAACACCATTCCCATCGCCAGGGTATAGTCACGCTGCAGCGCTGCGTTAATAAAGTGGCTGCCCATACCCGGCAGCGCGAAGATTTTTTCTAATACCAGCGAACCGGTCAGCACCCCTGCCGTCGCTGGACCCAGGTATGACACCACTGGCAACATCGCTCCTGGCAGCACGTGCTTCAGGATGACGGCCTGATCAGACAAGCCTTTGGCGCGGGCTGTGCGGACGTGTTCTCGGGTCAGCACTTCTAACATCCCCGCCCTGGTGAGACGAGCGATATAGGCAGCCACCGGCGCTCCAAGACACAGCGCCGGCAGAACAATCTGATTGAATGTCCCCCAGCCGGCGGCAGGGAACCAAGCCAGCCCAAACACGAATAGCAAAATCGCCAAGCTCGCTAAGACGAAGTTGGGTACAGCAATGCCGAGCACGGCCGCCGCCATCATCGAAACATCGGCCAGCGATCCGCGGTAAACAGCGGAGATCACCCCGGCAGGAATTCCCAGTCCAACGGCAAACACCAGCCCAAAGATGGCCAACGAAGCCGAAACAGGAAATCCCTCGGCTAACACTTGATTGACGCTGTAATCTTCGAGTCGCAGGCTCCACCCAAGATCGCCGCGGGTCACGATGCCCAGGGCGTAGTCGATGTATTGGCGAGTGGGGGTTGCGTCGAGATTGTAGCGAGCACGCAGTTGCCGCTCGATCGCTGCTGGCACTGTCCGCTCGCTGCTGAACGGGTTTCCCGGCACTGAACGCATCAAAATGAACGAGACTGTGTACACGATCCACAGCGTTAACAGCATCCAGCCGGTGCGGCGAATGAGATAGCCTGCCAAGTTTCGCATTAGCTCAAAAACCTAATCTCTCTTCCCAGTGAATGTCGTCTGGACGTCGTGACGGCGACTCGCTTGATCACTACCGCCGGCTCGGATCAATCGACAGCAACTGCAGTGGGTGCACATCCTGCGCGGTTGGGGCAAAGCCGCGCACGTACGGCTTTACGATGTTAATCGACGTGTAGAAGTACATCGGGATTGCCGGCAGCTCGTCAACCCAGATTTGCTCGGCCCGCTGCAGGATCTTCATTCGCTCTTGCGGGTCGGTTTCGCGCGCCGCCTCAGCAATCAGCTTGTCAAACTCGGCATTCGACCAGTTGGTATTGTTCTGCGGTCCGCCGGTGACCCACATATCTAAGAATGTATTTGGGTCGGGATAGTCGGCGATCCACCCTGCTCGAGCAACCTGATAGTCGGTCTGTTGCACTTTATCCAGGAAGCTGCCCCACTCCATATTCTGCAATTCAACGGCGATATTCAGGTTGTTCTGCAACTGCTGCTGGACCACCTCGGCAATCGAGCGGTGGCCCTCACTGGTGTTGTACAGAATGGTCAAACGCGGAATCCCGCGGCCACCGGGGTAGCCGGCCTCGGCGAGCAATTCCCGAGCGCGTGCCACGTTGGGCTCGAATCCCTTCGCGCTTTCGTACCCGGCAAATCCGGGTGGCACGATCGTAGTGGCAGGAATTTGGCCGGTTTTCGTCACTTCTTCCACGATTTCCACGCGGTCGATCGCCATCGCGATTGCGCGGCGTACCAGCACGTTGTCCAGCGGTGGGCGCGCAACATTCAACCGATAGAAATAGACCGAAAGTTGCGGAGCGGTGTAAAAGTCCTCACGGTCTTTCAAAACTTCGCGCACCGTCTCCGGAGGCATGGTCACCCAATCCAGCTGCCCCGTCTCATACATATTGAGCGCTGTGTTTTCGCCTTCCATCGAAAGAAAATCGACAGACTTTAGCGACACCTTGTCCGCATCATAATAATCTTCATTTTTGACCAGACGCACCCGGTCACGCAGACGCCGCAATTGCAGCTTAAAAGGCCCATTGGTGACAATGTTTTCCGCTTTGGTGAACATTGGGCTGCCGTATTTTTCCACCGTCGGCCGGTGGACTGGAAACAACGTGTAAAACGCAACCAGGTTAGGAAAATACGGAATAGGGTCGGTCAGATTTACAATGAGCGTTCGCGGATCGGGCGTCTCCAGCCCACCCAATTTGTCAAACGCAACCAACACCCCGTGCGAGCGCTGCGTCGTTTCGTCGGCGAGGGGTGATTGCAGATTGGCTGAGAACGTCTGCCGCTCGGTGGGACCATCCCAATCGACTTGCCCATCCTGATCGAGTTTTGCGACGTCGACGACATAGAGCCACTGCTCGGTCCACTCGCTCTCCGCATCGGGATTGGCTTTTTTCTGTTCGGCCGTCGGTTCGGGTGGCTTGCGGATTTCGCGCAGGGTCCCGTAGAGAATAGTCCCGCGAGGGAAATTTTGATGGGTTCCTCGTCCGGTCGGTGTTTCACCGGGACGATCCCATAACTCCACTTCCACTCGATCTCCAACCTCGACAACGCCCTCGTTGTAGGCCTTCGCGAACGGGATAGCGTGCAGGTGGAAGGCATATTCAGAGGCAGTCGCCGGGTGCAGCACCCGCTGCCATGACCAAGCGAAGTCATAACTTGTGACGGGTGTACCGTCCGTCCAACGAACGCCGTCGCGCAGCTTGAAGGTATACCGCCGGTTGTCGTTGGAGACTTCGTACGACTCTGCCATCCCAGGTTGTGGCGTCATCGCTTGCAGCCCGTTGACCGGATCCGGGTCGCCCTCGGGCATCTTCTTCAGCAGTCCTTCGAAGATCTCAAACAAGATCCGTCCTTCGATGTTGCCGGTCGCTCGGGCTGGATCGAGCGTCTTTACATCCGAGCCAGACTGCAAACTAAACTCGGCCGGCGGCAACGAATCAAACAGCGACGCCCATCCCAGGGCGGCCACAACGCAGACTGCGGCGATGGTCAAAAACGCCTTGCGAGCTTCAGGTGACACAGGCTACGGCAGGATGGAGGAAGGAAGGAGACGGATCAACGCCCGCCGGGGAGCCTGTAGTTATAGCAGAAGAACAGGCACGGGTTGTGGCCGCTCGAGCCGACATTGACTCAGCCGCTTAATGGGGAACGGATTGCCGATCACCCCGCCAAGAGGGAGGCGAATTGGATGAAATGCATGATTCCTGCCTACCGTGCCCTCTGGCCAAGGGGGGCACGAGTCGCAAACGCAGCGACTCCAGCGCAAGGCTGGCCAGGCTGCAATCTGGCCGGCAAGCCAAGCCAGCCAGCGATGCGATCGACACCGGCGTCACAAGGCTACGGCAGGGATAGCGACTCGCTGCCGTTACGCGTCACCATGGCAGCCAGTACGCTCGGCGCTACGGTTTCGGAGACGAAGCGAACCGAACCATCCCCCAAACAGACTTGTACTCCTCCGGGATGGAAAGCCAGCATGCCGTTCTCGTTGAACACGTTAATCGCGTTGCACCCTGTCTCCGTCGGCACCGCCGGATTTGTGCCACTATAGCCTCGCAAGTGCCTGGCAACGTTCACGTCGCCGTAGAACGAGTTCAATAGTGGATCGCCAGCGACGGCACGTTTGCGGAAGAACCGTGTTTGCTTGCCGGCAATCTCTACAAACAAGATCGTGTTCGACAAACCGTCAACGACTTCCGCGAACTTTACCGTCCATTTGCTCTGCGTATCGTCTGAGCCAAGCATGGCGTTGTGGGTGTTGGCCGCTGGCATCCCGGCGCAAGTTGCAAAGGAACTGTGAAGGCCACGAAGCGGCACGTAGTCCGTCCGTGGCAGCACCAAGGGCCCTCGGTCCAGCCCCACCGACGCGAAGTAAGGTCCGTAGTCACGCGGGGGTTCGCCTGGTGTCGACGGGCAAACGAATACGGCAACCGGCGTCGACACCTGTGGGCTAGCCGTGCCAAAGTTCGGCGGCATGTTGATTGGATCCACGTACGAACGGCGTCGGTCCCACAGCTCGAAGATCTGGGTCTGCTCCATATACGGCAAAATGTGAAACAGCGGTCCCATGCTCGTTCGGGCGACGTCCCCAAAGGCAAGAAACGGGTTAGGCGGATCTGCCGGATACTGAGCCGCAGGAATCACTCGCCCCCAGGCGGGTACCCATTTGTGGGTCGATTCGTGGTTGTGCACCCCCAGTCCCAACTGCTTGAGATTGTTCGAGCAACTCATCCGCCGAGACGCCTCACGAGCTGCCTGCACGGCGGGCAACAACAAGCCGACCATCACGCCGATAATTGCAATCACCACCAGCAATTCAACGAGGGTAAACCCCTGCCGAAGCCCGCCTGCCTTGGGAACCATTTGCAAATCTCCCGGACCAAGATGAGGTGTGATAAGAGCGCAGGACGCAGGCAGTAATCGCCACCCCCTCGCGCGTGCCGGATTCAGTGTACGCGAAATCCGGCGCAGTCACACCAATTCACCCTGAAATTGGGATCGCAGTCGCACGCCCCGACGTTGGTGCACAGCCGGCTTACGGCACGACACCAACAGACGTCTTAAACGTTTTGTTGGTCGCACCTGCGCCCATCCGCCCGGTAGTCCGGTTGCACTCCACGGTGCCGCAGTCGCTGAGCAACTCCCTAGCAAAGCCGGGAACACCAGCCAAATTCGGACGTGAGTCGACATCCGCTAGAGTCACCTGCGACCCGTCCACCTCTCCCGGTTCGCCATCCCGCACTCAGCGAAGAGCGACGATTGTGAGGACGAAAAGCGCCATCCTGTGACAAATTGTGAGCCGCGCGCCCTAGCCGAGACGAGATCCGCGATATCAACATCCACGCCGAACGGGTCACAGCAGGCATCAAGGAGTGCGGCTTAGCGACCAGGCAATTCATAGATGCTTGGCTACGCGGTAGTTCATGTCGCAACTTGACCAGACGGCTCTAGACCGGATGCAGCCCCTCGCCGGTATTCACGGCACAACCATGCCCGGAGAGACTTATCTCCTCCGATCTCGGCCTGCCTAATTTGCTCGCGCTGCAAGCCACATCCAGACTGATCGAAGGAGTCTGCGACTGGGGACCGTAACTTTGAGAATATCAAGAAGGCCCCCTTGGCTTTTCTGACCCCAAAGGGCAGCTCTGCGCGTCAGTTCGAACCGGGCGCACCTGCCGACAGCATATGTCGATTTACAAACGCGGCCCCAGAAAGACGCCTTCACCGCATCCAGCAATGGGTCGCCGATGTGTAGGTAGATGAGGGCGGATCGCCAGCGTACCTAAATCTCCTGCACCTACCATCTGCATCGTGTGCCACACAATGTTAGAAACGCTGGTCATCGAAGCGACCAAAATCCAGCAGCCCGCGCGAGCGATGGGAGCCGCTGAGATCGACTGCAGATCCACCTTCTACAAATAGCCATCCGCAGGGTGTAAGCACGACTGGGTTATAGCCACTGAGCAATGCGATTGCGAACCTGCCGTTTGGCGGCCACCGCACGCTGCGCCTGTTCCCAAGCGAGTTGATACACATTGGCTGTAAGCGCTCCTCCCGCGGCAAACGCTGGCAAAGCTACAAAGGAGTCCTTTGAGTCAGTCGTGGCGGCATTCTGCGGCTCTTGACGATTGGTATAGAAGCGGCTGATTCGATTGGTATGCATCTTAGATCTTGAGAATCCGGCCCGAAAAATTGGACCGGTGGAAGGTTACGTGGGCGGTGGTCATGGATGGTCGCCATCGGCATGCCAGCCGACGACAGCGATGAAGCTATTTGCGATTTTCGTGCCGCCGCGGCTCCCCGTGCCACTCTACCTTGTGACATGCGCCGCGTTTCGCTTCATGCTCCCCACGCAATCGTCATAGATCTTTCGAAGCGTGTGATATGCAAATTGAGTTCCACCGATTCGCTCAAGCGGGTCCGCAGGTTTCCACTCCAGTAAGACTTCGGACCAGTGAGTCAGAGCACCTAACGTCCGACGTTTGCTGGGAACCGATCAATCTTGACGGGGGAGTTTTCGTGAACCTTGCCTGGACGCGAAGCTCATACCCTAAGGACCTCGACACACCGCCATTAAATAACACGGCCACCCGTGGTATTTAATGGATCCCTACTTGTCCATCACCGGTGCTGGGTACATTTCTTGACGATCGCGGCGTGGGTAAAGAGTCGGGTTTAACCCCATTGGCATGAAATGCAATTCTTATAGGTTCAGCTTGCTGCCCAATAGTACCACCGCTACAATCGCTGCGATGTGCCTCCCCACGGAGCGGGTGGCGACTTTCAAGGATTGACGGTACCGGCCGCTGTTGCGGCGGGGAACCGTCCGGTGGCAAGACGGGGATTGGTCCTGCAGTCGATTGAGAAAGTCGTTGCGGGCGACCGCGTTGTCACTAGCGATCGGAGACTTAGCTATGTCCAATGCAATGATGATGGAACGATTCACTCCCGCGAGCATCGCTACCCCGCAATTCGGATTGCAAGGCGGTACAACCCCGACCGGAGCCACAACGGGCAACTCCTTCCTGATGGTGCCCCGCTGCGAAGTACGGTTTGAGAAAGTCGCGGGCGGCTTTAAGCTGCACTGCTGCTGTGATGACGAAGTCGCCTGCGCGACGCTGCAAAACCTTTGCAAGATGTCGTCGGATGGCCTCTGCTCCTGCTGTTGCACCCTGAACGGCATCCCCTGTTGCCAGGTCAACCTCTGCTTTGGCACGATTCGCTGCGAAATGACCCAAGACGGCTGCTGCATCACCTGCACCAGCGGCGACAAGGGCTGCTGCGAGATGCTCCAGGCATGCTGCGACTGCTTGGCCAGCTGCTGTGAACAGGGTTGCTGCTGCTACATCTCGTTCGGCAACACCACCGTCTGCTGCGGCAAGTGCTAGTCTTGCCCTTGCTCCACTAGCAATCGACTCATGCAAGCGAGACCGCTGGCCCTCAGGACCAGCGGTCTTCTGCGTTTCTTTGGGGTTCGCGGGTCAGCAGGCCCCGTCTCGGATGCCATTTCAGCTCGGTTCGGGTGCCGCGCGATCCTGGCCCCCCTCCGCTCGATCTATCCGAGCGAAAAGAGGGCACAGCATTCTTCTCAGTTTGCCCAGCACCCCGAAATTGCGGCAAAAAAGCTTCTGTCTCAGTCGCGTTTGTTGGTGCGGATTCACCTTGTGAGCGGCTGATTTGCTTGCGTAGACTCGCGCTTTGTGTAGGAGCCTCAGCGCTGGGCATCGCCTCTGGCTGAGAACGTTCGATCCGCCGTCATTTGCGAAGATTTTTGCGATACCACCGTCACTCGGAGCGTTGCCAATCCTGCAGGATGCCTGCGGAAGCGGTCGTTGCTGCGCGGCTCTGCGGCGGTGTAGTGCTCAGTATTTTTCTGTTCTGGGGTACCGCGAGTGCCCAGAACTCTCAGTACGACGCTCTGGGCGAAGCAAGCGGTCTACCGGACAGGAATCTCCCCGACACATCAGCGCCGCAGGCCTTATCGATTGACCACGCTCGGATTGACGCCCGCGGCGACAGTGTATTCCGCTGGACCCACCAGGGAGCGGACGCCTATCTATTGGACGGTCGTTGCCGTCTCCACACACCTGAGGGATTGGTCACAGCCGATCAGGTTTTGCTGTTGGTTCAGCCGCAGCGAGACTCTGCGGGAGTTTCAACTTGGAATGTTGGCGTCGCGGCAACCGGGAAATTGCAAGCGCCCAGCGGTAAGGGATCGTCGATCTGGCAAGGCCGCTGGTCGCTGGCCACCGAGCCAACGATCGACGCGCCTCTGTATCGAGGTGCACCCGAACGAGTCCCCGAATTGCTCGCCGTTCTCGCACCGGCTGCCAATCCCGCTCCGCCACCGTCGGCTGTGGTTCAAGCGCAGTACGAGTTGGTGGCTCCTGGCGATGGATTGATCGAGTCGGTCCCTGTACCGGAGGCGATGGTGCCGCGGGTGCGATCGTTGCAGCCGCCTGAGAACATCGTTGCGCCCGACGTGCCGCTGATGCCAGCCGAACCCAGCGGCGACGGTAAACCGTTTCGTCTGATTTTGGGCGGCGGTACGCAAGCGGTTGAAATCACTTCCCGCGGCGCAGCTACCCCCGCGACCATCGAATCCCAGAATCGGTTTGATACCGGCGAGACGGTGGTGCTTGCGCGCGGCGGCGTAACCGTGCTGATTCGCGATGTGCAGGCAGAGCTGGGCAATGGACAGTTGCTCGATCTCGGTACGATCTCGCTCTCGGCTGATCAGGTCGTGGGCTGGCTGCCGCTGGTGACCAGCCTATTTAGCGGCACCAGTTCGCTTGACGAGGCTGAAGGCGAGTTCTACCTCGAAGGCAACATCGTGTTCCGGCAGGGCGATCGTGTGATCTACGCCGATTCGATGTACTACAACGTCACGCGTCAGTACGGCATGGTGCTGGGCGCCGAAGCGATCGCATCCGTGCCTGACTTTGAAGGCGTCGTGCGTCTCAAGGCCGATGTCCTCCAGCAAGTCGCCAGCGGTGAGTTCATCGCCTTTGATGCTGCGGTCACCAGCAGCCGCATGGGCGTTCCCCGGTACTGGCTGCAAAGTGAACAGCTGCGATTTTCCGACCAGACGCGGGCCGGCATCGATCCTGCCAGCGGAATGCCGGTTGAAGTCAAAGATCGGGTGATCAGCAGCACGAACAACTTCGTCTACTTTGGCGGTGTACCGCTGCTGTATTGGCCGGCGTTCACCAGCGACGTCAAAGTTTCGAGCTTCTACGTCAACAGTGTGCGTTTGCGGCGCGACAGCATTCTCGGCACCCAGGTGCTGGTCGACTGGGACGTGTTCCAGTTGCTGGGTACCGATCGCCCGCCCGATGGTGTGCAGTGGACCCTGTCGACCGACTACTTCAGCGAACGCGGGCCGGCTTTGGGGACAGCCATCCATTACAACCGCAACGATTTTTTGGGCCTCGTCGGTCCGACTCGGGGATTCATCGACGCTTGGGGAATCCGCGATCATGGCTTGGACGTCCTGGGCCGCGGTCGGCGAGACCTGGTGCCCGAAAGCGAATACCGTGGACGGGTTCTGGGACGCCATCGCCAGCAATTGGCCGGCGACTACGAGTTGATCGGCGAAGTCGGCTATCTAAGCGACCGCAACTTCTTAGACCAATACTTTCAAGAGGAGTGGGATCAGGACAAGGACCACGACACCGAGTTGCGGCTGCGCAAATACTACTACAACCACCTGCTGGACCTGTCAGCTGAAGCGCGGCTCAATCCGTTCTTCTCCGACACTCAGCGGCTGCCCAAACTTGAGCACACCATGCTTGGCAGTTCGCTGCTGGGCGATCGCTTGACGTGGTCGATGAATAATCATGTCGGCTACGCAGATTTGAATGTCGCCCGAGAGCCACTCGACCCGGCACTGGCTGCCGTGACTCAGACGCCTTTGCCCGGGGAAGCCGATGCCAGCGGCGTGATCAGCGCGACGCGGCAGGAACTGGCGATGCCACTGGAAGCCGGCCCCTTCAAGATCATCCCGTTTGTATCGGGCGAAGCGTCGTACTATGGCGAGGACATCAACGGCGAGAGCCTGACGCGGCTGATCGGCCAGGCAGGTCTGCGCACCAGCTTGCCGATGTGGAAAATCGATCCCAATGTGCAGAGCAGTTTGCTCAACGTTCGCGGGCTGGCGCACAAGATCGAGCTAACCGGCGAGTACTTCTACGCCGACAGCAACACCGATTACGAGCAGTTGCCGCTCTATGACCAACTCGACGACAACGCTCAGGAAGAGTTCCGCCGGCGATTCATCTACACCAACTTCGGAGGCATCCTGCCCGACCGTTACGACCCGCGCAGCTACGCGCTGCGACAGGGCATGCAGCGGATGGTTACCAACCCTGCCGAAGTGATCGCCGACGATCTGATGCAGGCGCGGTTAGGGCTGCACCAGCGGTGGCAAACGAAGCGCGGGCTGCCGGGGCGCGAGCGGATCGTCGATTTGATGCGTTTGAACTTCGACACGATCCTGTTTCCCGATGCCGATCGCGATAATTTTGGGGAAACGATCGGACCGACGACCTACGACTTCCGCTATCACGTCGGTGATCGCGTAACGCTGATGAGCGATGGCTACGTCGATTTCTTTGACGAAGGTCTCCGCTCGATCAGCGCGGGGATCCGCACCAGCCGCCCGGGCCTGGGCGAGGTCTATCTGGGTGTGTTGGCACTCGATGGGCCGATCACCAGCCAGGTGCTCCGCAGCAGTTACGACTACCGTCTGAACGAGAAGTGGATCTTTACGGCGATGAACACGTATGACTTCGGCAGCGCCGGCAATATCGGACAGAACATCGGCCTCACGCGAATTGGTGAATCGTTCCTGATGCGGATCGGGCTCGACATCGACCGCGGTCGCGACAACGTCGGCGTCGCGTTCTTGGTGGAACCACGCTTCTTGCCGCGAGGTCGACTAGGACGCCTGGGCGGTCAATTGATTCCCGCCGCTGGACTGGAGGGACTGGAGTGATTCCGCCCGACGGCCCCCGCGCCCAGCGCCAACTGCTGGCGCGCTGGTGCGATAAGTTTTCCGAGGCCGGTGACGGATTTATCTTTGGTCTGCGAACGCAGGAAAGCCTGCGGGTACATCTAGGCTTTGCGGTGGCGGTGGTAGCGGTTGCGGCTGGACTGCAAGTCGAGGCTTGGCGGTGGGCGTTGCTGATGCTGTGCATCGCCGCGGTCGTCGCCAGTGAATTGTTCAATTCCGCGATTGAGCAACTGGTGCGGACGCTGCATCCGCAGCGTGCTCCGGCGATTGCTGCCGTGCTGCACATGGCTGCCGCCGCGGTACTCGTCAACGCGGCGGCGGCAGTGGTGGTGGGCTTGGTCGTCCTCGGGCCGCCGCTGCTGGATTGGATCAGTGCTAAACTGTTGCCATGAAGATCCTGTTTCTGACCGCGGGCGCTGCCGGCATGTACTGCGGCAGTTGCATGCATGACAACGCGCTGGCCCGAGCACTCAATCAGATCGGTGCTGATTGCCTGCTGCAGCCGCTCTACACTCCGATTCGTACCGACGAACCAAGCGTTGCCAGCCAACAAGTTTTCTTTGGTGGCGTGAACATCTACCTCACGCAGTTGGTTCCCCTCTTTCGATACGTACCGACGGCGGTCAAACGCTTGCTCGACCGGCCGGGCTTTCTGAGCTGGGCCACGCGGCGGGCCAGCGCTACCGATGCCGCGATGCTCGGCGAGTTGACGTTGTCGATGCTGCGCGGCGAGGACGGCAATCAAAAGGACGAGGTTGAACGGCTCGTCCAGTGGCTCCGCAGCGACATCCATCCCGACGCGATCGTACTGACCAACCTGCTGATTGCGGGCCCGCTGCCAGCGATTCGACGAGCACTCCCCAATACAAAAGTGGTGGCGATCCTGCAGGGTGACGACGCGTTCTTGGACTACATGCCGCCGCACCTCCGCCGGCAAGCGATCGAACTCATCAGCCAACGGAGCCGCGAGTGCGATGCCATTTTGGTCAACAGCCACTTCTATGCCCGGCGGATGGTGGAGATGTTGGGGCTCGAGCCGGAGCGCGTCCGTGTCAGCCCGCTGGCGATCGACACGTCACCGTTTGCATCACTCCAGCCGCAGCCGCGGAAAGAACGCCCGCTGACCGTCGGCTACTTCGCGCGGATTGCGCCCGAGAAAGGCCTGCACCATTTGGTCGATGCCTTCATCGATCTGGCGTCCCGAGCCGGTTGCCAGTCGGTTCAGCTTCAGATCGCGGGCTGGCTAGGCACTCAGCATCAAGCGTTCTTTGATCAACAGTTGCAGAAACTGCGGGACGCCGGGTTGGACGAACGGGTCCAGCACCTTGGCAGTCCTGATCTATCCGGCAAGATCGAGATGCTGCGGGGCATCGATGTGCTTAGCGTACCGACAGAACATCAGGAGCCGAAGGGGCTGTTCGTACTTGAAGCGATGGCCGCGGGCGTGCCCGTCGTGCAACCCGCCGTGGGTGCGTTTCCCGAGATCATCGAGGCCTCGGGCGGCGGCCTGCTCGTGCCGCCGCAACAGCCCGAGCGTCTTGCCGACGCGCTCGAACAGGTGCTGCTCAATCCTGAACTTCGTGCCCATCTAGGTGCTACCGGTCGCGCCTGGGTACTCGGGGAACGGACGATTCAAGGGCAAGCGGAGAACTTGCTCAACCTGATCAAACTCCTGTAGCAAGCACGTGCAGCAGCTCGTTCGCCGGGTCTCGCCCAGGTGGACGGCGAGCGCAATACCAGCGTCTGACGACAC